>DATEXK010000189.1:0-7876 GCA_035257065.1 Gaiellaceae bacterium
CCAGGCGTTCGCCGCGCACCATCTCGTGCACCAGCCGCCGCGCAAGGTCGGCTTCGCGTCACCGGGAGAGGCGTTCGGGCACCACGAGATCCTCGCGGCGCTCGAGGCGTACGGCTTCGTCAAGGTCGAGGTCGGCTAGCGCGCGGCGCGAGCTAGCAGTTGAAGCTGCCGGTGGCGCCGCTGGAGCCGAGCAGTCCGCCGGCGCTGAAGGTGCCTCGCGTGCGCCCGCCGCTCAGGGTGAATTTCGCGGTGTCGCCGCGGAGAAGGTAGGCCTTCCCGCTCGAGACGACTGCGAGGACGCCGCCCGTGTAGCTGCCGTGCTTGCCGGCGGGCTTGACCGTGCTGCCGGGATACGCGCCGACGTCGAGGCCGAAGTAGTCGGGCTTCTTCTTGGTCGTCGTGCCGAGGACGACCGTGCCTACGTTGATCGCGAGGTACTTGGACGTACGCTCGCAGCTGCCGCCCTTGAACGAGAGCGTCTTGCCGCCGACCTTGACCGCCGCCTTGGCCGGGCCGCAGAACACGCGTGCCTTTACGCCGCCGAGGTCGATCACGCCGGGCGTGCAGCTCGACCGCGACGGCATCGAGGAAGACGCCGACGCGGCCGCGCCGGTGACTACGGCCGCTCCTACGAGCAGCGCTATGAGGCGGAGCGGCATGAGCCGAGCCTATCGCTGTTGGTGGATCACGATCCGCTAACTGCCGTCGCGAAGCCGCTCGAGCAAAGCGGCCGCTGCGGAGGAGACGCGCGGGTCGATCCCGAGCTCCTCGAGGTAGGCGGCCGCGGCGTGCATCTCGTCCACGCGGCGTGCGGCGTGCGCACGGCTGCCGGCGAGAAGTCGTTCGAGGAGCGGTTCGCCGATAACCGCGGCGATGTCGGCGTGCGCGCGGTCCTCGACGCCTGCGGCCTTCGCCGCCTCGAGGCTCTCGAGCGCTGCGGCCGCCATGCCCTTCATGAAGACGCTGCGCAGCAGCTTCAGGCCGGCGGCGTCACCCGGGCGCGGGCCGACGACCTCGACGGGCATCCCGAGCGGCCGGAAGAGCTCCGCGAAGCTCTCGGCGCCTTCGCCGGAGGCGAGCGCGGGTGTCGCGAGGCCGGAGGCCGGCACCATGCCGGTCAGCGCGACGTCGGCGAACCGCACCGGGAGCGCCTCGGCAAGCTCTCGTTTGAGCTGCGGCGACGCCGTGTTCAGATCGACGTAGAGCGTGTCGCCGCCGAGCTCTTCGGCGACGCCGGTCGCCACGTCGAGCGCGACGGCGGCCGCATTGAGGCTGAGGACGACGTCGGCGCCCCGGACCGCGTCGAGCGCGCTCGACGCGTTGTCGATGCCTGCCGGTTGCCGCACGGGATCCCAGCCCTGCACAACACACCCGGCGGCGATGAGATCGGTTGCGATCCTCGCGCCGGCTTCGCCGAGCCCGAGCACCGCGACGATCATGTGCCTTCGACGATCTCGCGGAGCCCGTTCACGTTGTACGAGAGCTCGCCCGCTGCGTAGCGCAGCCGCATCACGCGTTCTCGCTCGGCCCGCTCGAGCGCGAGCGGCAGCACCTCCTCGACCTGCGCGCTCGCGAGCGCCATCGCACCGTCGCAATCCATGACGACGAGGTCTCCCGGCTTGATCTCCGTGCCGCCGATCGTGACGGGCACGTCGAGCTCGCCGACCGCACCCTTCGTCGCACCCTGCGCACGCACGAACCGTGCCCAGATCGGCAGGCCGATCGCAGCGAGCTCGTCGAGGTCGCGCACCGCGCCGTCGACGAGGATCCCCGCGACGCCCTGCGCCTGCGCCTGGGTGGCGAGCAGCTCGCCGACGAGCGCGACCGGCACGGGCTCGCGGCTCGTCAGGACGAGGACGTCGCCCGGCAGCGCGTGCGCGATGACCGCATGCACCATCGAGTTGTCGCCGGCTGCGCAGAGTGCAATGCGCGCCGGCCCGGCGACGCGAGAGCCGGCAACGACCTGGGTCAGCGGGACGTCGATGACCCCCGTGCGGCCGGCGGCCTCGTGCACCGTGGCGACGCCGAGCTCTGCGAGGGTGGCGTAGTCCGTCACAGCGCGTCGACCACGATCGGGATCTCGCGCTGGAATGCCTCCGCATACCGGATGTCGCTGCGGCCCGAGATGCGGCGCGCGTGATTCGCGCGGTGCTCCCCGCGCTCCGAGTAGTACTGCTTCAGATAGTTCTGCGCTCCCATGGCGTCCATCGCCGCGAGCTTCTTCTCCCACACCGCGGTGATGTCGAGGAACGTCGTGGGGACGAAGCCGCAGAGCTCCGGCTGGTGCGGCTCGAAGAGCAGCAGCTCGGGCGGCGCGACCGTCTTGAAGGCGCTCGCGACACCCGCGCCGCTCGCGAGCTGGCGCGCCTGGACTGTCGCGTCATGCGCGACACCGTGATCCGGGTTGAACGGGTCGAGCGCCGCATGCGTGAGGATCACGTTCGGCGCGAGCTCGCAGATCAGATCGCGCAGCCGGTCGACCGCGGCGGCGCCGACGACGAGCGGATAGTCGCCGAGGCCGAAGCTGCGGAAGTCCGCGCCGAGCGCGGCCGCCGCCGTCGTCGATTCGCCGTGGCGGATCTCCTTCACGCGCTCCTCCGTCTGGCCCGGCTCCTTCCACAGCTCGCCCGACTCGCCGCGCTCGCCGTACGACAGCGCGACGACGTGCGCCGTCCCGCCGTCCTCGACGAAGCGCGCGATCGCGCCCGCAGCACGCCAGACGAAGTCGGCGGAGTGCGCACTGACGACCAGGAGGGTTCTAGACACCGGCGAGCAGCCTCGTGTTCGTCACGGCCATCGTGCGCACATCATCCTCGCTGAACCCAGCCTCGAGCAGCCGGTCGGCCATCAGCGCGAGCCCGTCCTCGACCGGCGGGTTCTGCACCTGGCCGAGGTCGGTCGAGAGGACGTTGTGCTCGGGCCCCGTTGCGCGGATCGCGTCGAACGTCTGCTCCCACGAGACCTTGCCGCTGTGGATCGGCGCGAAGCAGCGCTCGAGCACCGCACCGCGCTCCGCGAGCTCGCGCTGCTCGTCGATCGGGACGCCCTGCGTCGGATAGTCGGGATGCGTCACCACGACGTGCGCGACGCCGGCGGCGAGCGCCGCGTCGACCACGGCGTGGATCTCGGCGCGTCCGAGATGACCCGTCGCGAGCACGAGGTCGTGCCGCGCGACGACGCTGTAGATCTTGGCGAGCGCGTCGTCCTCGAGCTTCACCGGCGGAGCGCCCACGCCCGCCTCCGCGAGCTCGTCCTGGATCTTCCGCCACGCCGGCGGCTTCGCCGGCTTCGGGCCCTCCTCGCTCGCCTCGTTCTCGGAGTCGACCGTCGGCAGCCAGACGATCCGCGCGCCTTCGCGCGCAGCGATCTCGACCGCCTGCGCGTTCAGCCCGCCGACGCCGGCGTTGAGCGTGATCGCGCCGCGTGCGTCGACGCCGGGCACGGCTGCGCGAACGACCGCGGCGCGCTCCACGGTCGGCGCATAGTGCGACTTGAGCACGAAGCCTGCGAGGCCGAGCTCCGCGAAGCGGTGGGCGAGGCCGAGGTCGTCGATGCGGCGCTTCGCGAGGTCCGGCTCGACGTGGACGTGGAGGTCGTACGCGCCGCGGACGAGCTCGCGTGCGCGCGGCGATGGCTCAGTGTCCGGCAAGAAGCGCTTCTTCCTCGGGCACGGGCGGCGATCCCTTGATGTGGAAGCTCGCCACCGTCTGCATGCCCCAGGCCTGCCCCTTCGCGCGCTCCGCCTGCGACCAGACGACCGGCTGATGGTCGGGCGCAAAGATGAGGTAGCCGCCGGCGCAGACCTCGATCCGGTTCCCGCCCGGCTCCCACGTGTAGAGGAAGAACGTCTGCTGGATCGCGTGCTTGTGCGGGCCCGACTCCATCACGATCCCGTTCTCGAGGAAGATGTCCGCCGAGCGCAACACGTCCTCGCGCTGGTCGACGAAGAAGGCGATGTGATGTAGCCGGCCGCGCGTCCGCGTCAGGTCGCGCGTGTACGTGACGTCGTACGACTTCTGGCTCGAGGCGAGCCAGACACCCGCCTCGGCGCCGTCGTCGAGCACGATCTGCTCGGTGAGGCGGAGGCCGAGGTTGTTCTCGAGGAAGACGCGGTTCTCGCCCGGGTCGACGGCGAGGAAGTTGACGTGGTCGAGATGGCGGACACCGGCGCCGCGGCCCGGGTACCGTGACGGCTGGTTCTTCAGCGACGGCCGCAGCTCCGGCGGCGCCACGTAGCGCTCCGACTCGTAGAACAGCTCGAACCGGTGGCCGTCCGGATCGAGGAAGCTGTACGCGGCGCCGTGGCCGAGGTCGCCGTCGAGCCACGCCCCTTCGACGCCGGCCGCCTCGAGCGCGGTGACGCGACGCATGAGCGCCTCGGGGCTGAAGGTTCGGTAGGCCAGGTGGCCGATGCCCGGCTGCGCGGAATGCGTGAGCTTCAGCGACGATCGCTCGTAGTCGCCGAAGCCGCGCAGGTACACCGAGTCGCCCTGCTCGCCGGCGACCTCCATGCCGAGCAGTTCCTTGAAGTACCAGAGGCTCTCGTCCGGCTTCGGCGTGAAGAGCTCGACGTGCGAGAGGTGCGCGAGGTCGCGAACTTGCTCCGTCACGCGAGATACCCGTGGGGATCGGCGTCAAGATGGCCGGCCAGGCGATCCGCGAGCGCCATGATCGTGAGCGACGGGTTCACGGAGAGCGTTCGCGGGACGAGCGAGCCGTCGCCCACGTAGAGCCGCTTGACGTCCCACGACTGTCCGTCCGCGTCGACGACCGACCGTTCGGGATCGCTGCCCATCCGGCACGTCCCCTGGATGTGCGTCGTGATCAGTCCCGTCCAGCAGAGGTCCGTCGCGCCCGCCGTCGTCAGCACCTTGCGCGTGAAGTCGAGCGCACCGCCGAGGCGCTCCTGCTCGCGCTCATTGAAGGCCGCCTCGAACGACTCCTGACCGTTCTCGTCGACGTGCACGCTGCCGTTGTTCTCGTCGTTCACCATCACGAGCAGACCGATCCAGTGGCGGAAGCCGCGCAGTGTCTCGACGAGCGCATCGCCCCAGAGCGGGCCGTTCTCGTCCTCGGCCGTCGTCGCGAAGCCGATGGGATCCTGAATCGTCGTGGCCTCGATCACGAAGCCGCCGTCCTCGTCGTGCTGGTGCCCCATCGCGTGCGCCGTGATCGGATACACCATGTGCGCGTCCTGCGGCTCGTCGAACAAGCCGTAGACGATGCGGGCCGGGTGGAAGCCGAGGTTCCGGCCGACGAGCCGGCTGCTTGGGCTGTCCGGCAGGCCGGAGCGCATCAGCAGCTGCGGCGTGTTCAGCGTTCCCGCCGCGACGACGACCGCGCCCGCGTCGACACGAATGACCTTGCCGTCCCGGTCGACGTACTCGACGCCCTTCGCCTCGCCGTCCTCGATCACGATCCGCTCGACGCGCGCGTCGGCGCGCAGCTCGAGCCCACTCGCAACCAGGGCGTCGGCGATGTACGTGTTCTGCGTCGATTTGCCCGCGTTGGTCGGGCAACCCTGGAGGCATGAGCCGCAGCTCGAGCATGTCGAGTCGGTGTACGAGCGCACCGGCTCGAGCGGCGAGCCGAGCTCGCGGAAGGCGGGCTCGACGGTGCGCACGCTGTGCTTCCAGTCGGTCCGCTCGCGGACGCCGAGCCGCTCCTCGACGCGGTCGTAGTGCGGGTCGAGGTCGGAGGCGGCAAACGGCGTGCCGGACGAGCCGACGAGCCCGCTCGCCTCGTGCCACTTCGCGTAGTCGTTCGCATGGGCGCGCAGCGCCACCTTCGTGTTGATCGTCGTCGAGCCGCCGACACAGCGCCCCGCGACGAGACCCACCGCTCCGCCGACGCCGCCGTCGATCAGCGCGAACCGGATCGGCCACCAGAGATCGTGTGCCGCCTTCGCCTCCCAGCGTGTGAAGTCACGCGCGGTCAGATGTGGGCCGAGCTCCAGCAGCAGCACGCGCCGGCCCCGCTCTGCGAGCTCGCCCGCGACGATGCCGCCGCCGGCGCCGGAGCCGACGACTACGACGTCGAACCGCTCGGTGCTCATCCGATTCCCAGGTAGGACCAGTCCTTCGCCAGCCGCGTGGCGAGAGGAGTGTTGAAGTCGATCTCGGCCCAGGCGCCGGTCGCGGCGACGCCCGGCGCGACGAAGTCGCTGTAGAACGCCTCGATCGCGAGGGCGCGAACCCAGAGGAAGTCCGGTGTCCCGGCGTGCTCTGACAGCTCACCGCTCGCGACGGAAGCGAACGCGGCGAGCGCCGCCGCACGCGTGCCCTCGTCCATCTGCGCGAGCTTCGCGTCGACGTAGACGGCCGGACGCACGCGGGCCGAGCCGGGAACGATCGCGTCGCAGACCTGCTCCACCATCTGAGCCGTCTCGACGTCGAGCACTTGCAGGTCGGCCATACGGCGATGATAAATCAGGCAGACTGATACTGGAAATGGCAGCCGGTCTGACGCCCATCCCGCTCCGCGAGCAGTTCGCTCGACCCGGAGCGTTCGTCGCCGCCGCAGAGCTCGTCACGAGCCGCGGGCTGATCACCGCGGACAGCAGCCGCAAGGTCATGGAGCTGGCGCGCGAGCTCGCCGCCGACCCGCGGATCGACGTGCTCTCGATCACCGACAACCCGGGCGGGCACGCGATGCTCGCTCCCGACACGCTCGGGACTGACCTGATCTCCCACGGCCAGGAGGTGATCATCCACCTCTCGTGCAAGGACTGGAATCGCAACGCGCTCGAGAGCCGCGGCTGGAAGCTTGGTTCGGAGGGGTTCGACAACGTGCTCGCCCTGTCCGGCGACTACCCGGTGATGGGGCACAAGGGACTGGCCGCCCCGGTGTTCGACATCGACTCGGTCGGATTGCTCAGCCTTTTCGCGGAGATGAACGACGGGCTGCAGGACGAGCGCAAGCCGGAGGTCAGGCTCGATCGCACCGACTTCTTCCTCGGCTGCGTCGTGACGAACCACAAGCGGCGCGAGCGCGAGGTGATGCCGCAGTACTTCAAGCTGCGCAAGAAGGTCGAGGCCGGCGCGCGCTTCGTCATCAACCAGATCGGCTGGGACACGCGCAAGGACGATGAGCTGCTGCGCTGGATCAAGCGCGAGGAGCTGCCCGTCTCGGTGCTCGCGAACGTCTACCTGCTCTCGCGGCCGGCGGCGAGAGCGTTCCACAAAGGAAAGATTCCGGGAGCGATCGTCACCGACGAGCTGCTCGCACTCGTCGAACGCGAGGCCGAGAGCCCGGACAAGGGCCGAGGCTTCTTCGTCGACCTGGCCGCCAAGCACGTTGCCGTCGCGCGCGGTCTCGGCTTCGACGGCGTCTACCTCGGCGGCCACATGCCGGCATCCACCTTCGGCGAGATCCTCGACCGGGCCGCCTCGTTCGCGGACGACGACTGGCGGGCGCTCGCGGCCGAGATCCACTATCCGTTCGCGGACGAGTTCTACTTCTTCGAGCCGGACCCGGAGACGACGCTCTCGTCGAGCGAGGTGAACGCGGCGTACCTCGAGTCGAAGCGCCGCCGGCAGACCGAGCTGCATGTCCCCGCCAAGTACCGCTTCAGCCGCCGTCTCCACACCGCCGTGTTCGAGCCGGATGCGCCGCTCTTCCCGGCCGGGCGCGCGTTCTACCGAGCCGTCGAGAAGGCGCCGCCGGCGGTCGGGAAGGTCGCTCACGCGTTCGAGCAGGCGGCCAAGGTGCCGCTCTTCGGCTGTCGGGACTGCGGCGACTGCTCCCTGCCCGAGATTGCGTACGTCTGCCCCGAGTCGCAGTGCGCGAAGAACCAGCGCAACGGGCCGTGCGGCGGCACGCGCGAGGGCCTGTGCGAGGTCTACGACACGGAGTGCATCTGGTCGCAGGCCTACGA
>DATEXK010000190.1:0-3744 GCA_035257065.1 Gaiellaceae bacterium
TCTCTGCGCCGACGGGGCATCGTCCCTTGCAGCCACGTCCCGTGACAGTCGCGGGCCGTGGCCGTTCGAGACACTGTCCGGCAGTCGGATACCGCGCCACCTGTACGACTGCGAGCGTTCCTGGCCTTACTGGGCATTGGCCCCGACAGCCACGTCTGGTGACAGTCGCGGGCCGTGGCTCTTCGAGACACTGTCCGAGAGTCGGAGGCCCCGCCGTCCGTTCGACTGCGGGCGTTCAGTTTCCGACGGGGTAGTGGCCCCGGCAGCCACGTCCGGTGCCAGGCACGGGACGTGCGTGGTGAGGACGTGTCCGCCTAGAGCAGCGACGCGGCCGCGGCGTCGAGTACGGCGACGGTCTTCCCGCCCACCGCGCGCACGAGGCTGCCGGGCGTCGCATGCGACGGCTCGCCCGCGAACGCGCGCTGCGCAGCGTCCGCCTTGTCGGCGCCGGCGACGAGGAACAGCACCTCGTCTGCGGCACAGAGCATCGGCAGCGTCAGCGTGATCCGGTCGACGAACGGCTGGAGCTTCGCCTCCGCGCCGACCGCGCGTTGCTCGGTCACGTCGAGTGTCGGCTGCTCGGGATAGAGCGACGCGACGTGCCCGTCGGGACCGAGCCCGAGCAGCAGCAGGTCGAACCGTTGCAGCGAGCCGAGCTCCTGCTCGTACGCGAGCGCGCCCTCGTCGCGGCCGAGCTCGCCGTGCATCCGGTGGATGACGCCGGGCGCGCCGGACACGCGGTCGAGCAACGCGATCCTCGCCATGCGGTAGTTCGAGCGCTCGTCGTCGGGCGGGACGCACCGCTCGTCTCCCCACCAGAGCTCGACGCTCGACCAGTCCTGCTCGAGCTCGGCCGCCAGCTCGTACGCGCGCTTCGGCGTCGAGCCGCCCGTGAGCACGACGTGGCCGCCTGCGCGTGCAGCCTCTGCGAGCCGCTCCGCCACGATGCGCGCCGCCCCCTCAGCGTCGTCCGCGACGACGATCTCGATGTCACGTCCCTTCACGGTGGGCTCAGACTTCGTGCGAGAGCTCGCGCGCGCGATTCATCGCCGCCTGGATCGCGTTCAGGAACGCGGCGCGGACGCCGGCCTGCTCCAGCTCGCGGATCGCTGCGATCGTCGTTCCGCCCGGCGAGGTCACCGACTCGCGCAGCTCCACCGGATGCATGCCCTCGTCGCGCAGTTGCTTCGCCGTGCCGAGCATCGTCTGCACCACGAGCGTCGTCGAGATCTCGCGGGAGACGCCGAGCAGGATGCCGGCCTCGATCATCGCCTCGGCGAGGAGCGCGAAGTACGCGGGGCCCGAGCCGGAGAGCGCCGTCACCGCGTCCATCGAGGACTCCGGCACGCGCACGACCCGCCCGAGATGCTGTAGCGCCTCTTCGGCGAGCGCGAGCTGCTCGTCGCCGGCATGCGCGCCCGCGCAGATCCCCGCCATTCCTTCGTGCACCGTCGACGGCGAGTTCGGCATGGCGCGCACGACGGGGATGTCGTTCCCGATCCGCGCCTCGATGTACGCCGTCCGGATCGCCGCGGCTACGGAGAGCAGCGTCTGATCGCGCGTGAGCAGCGGTCCGATCTCGGCGAGGAGAGCGTCGATGTCCTGCGGCTTCACGGCGACGACGACGAGTTGTGCGCCCTTCAGCGCGTCGGGGTTCGATGTGGTCGCCTCGACTCCGTGACGCTCTTTGAGCTCTGCCGCGCGGCTTGCGCTGCGCGTGGTGACGACGATCTCGTCGCGTGTGCGCCAGCCGGAGCTGAGCAGGCCGGACAGCAGCGCCTCGCCGATGCGCCCCGTGCCGATGATCGCGATCTTCTTCTCCGCCATGCGCGGAGTATCGCTACGCGGCGCGCGCTTCGCTGACGGGCAGCAAACCGCGGCCGAAGCCGGCGAGCAGATACATGCTCGCGAGGCCGGCCCACTCGCCGTACGGCTCGAGCAGCTCGGCAGTCTCCCAGCCCTCGACCGGGCGGCCGCGCAGCGCGCGCAGCAGCTTCACGAGACCGAGGTCGCCGACGAGCCCGTGGTCCATGCGGCCCAGGCCCTGGAGGCAGACGACGCCGATCGACCAGGGGCCGAGACCGCGCTCGCGTTCGAGCCGCCGCACGATCGTCTCCGTCGGCTGAGCGTGCAGCCGCTCGAGGTCGACCGACCGGCAGAGGCGCACGAGTGCGGCCGCACGGCGCGTGTGGAGACCGAGCGCGCGAAGCTGCATGGGGGCGACGGCGCCGAGGCCGCTCGTCGTCGGCGAGATGTGCAGTCCGTCGGGCCCTGCCGCGCAGAGCTTCCGGATGATCGTCTGCTCGAGCCGCCGCGCGACCTTTGCCTCGATGAGCTGGCCGCAGAACGCACGTAGCAGCGACTGGGCGACGGTCGGCACACGCACCGGCCGGAGACCGCGCAGGGCACGCGACGCGGGGCCGAGCATCGGGTCGGCGCGGACGAGCCGCAAGAAGTCGGAGTGGTCGTCGTCGAGCGCCAGGATCCAGCGCAGCCGAGCTGCTCCCGCCGTCGACTCGGCCGCGATCGTCACGGTTCCCTGCGGCGCCTGCCAGGCGCGCGCGACCTCGACGCGGCCGTCGACGTCGAGCACCTGCGTGAACAGCCCCTCGCGGAACGTGCGAGTTGCGTCGCTCGCGAGCCGGGCCGAGAGCGAGAGGGAGTACGGGCCTCGCGGCGCGACCGCGAGCTCGACGGTCAACGGGGCGCGTGCGCCTCGGCGGGCAGGGCCCGCATGCCCAGCTCGGCGGCGCGCTCGAGCACGTCGAGTGCCTGCGCTTCGTTCTGCGAATCGCGGAGGATGCGTGCCCACGACCGGCACGCGTTCGCTGCATCGCGCCAACGGCCGCTGGCCTCGAGCAGCTCCGCGGCTCGCCGGAGCGCCTCTCCGGCTGCGGGAGACTCGTGTTCCAGCGCGAGACCGTCGCCCAGAGCCGTGAATGCCCGTCCCTCGTCGACCGGATTCTTCCCGGCATTTAGCTCGAGCGCCTCGCGGGCGAACGTGACCGCGGTCGCACCCTCGCTCTTCAAGGTGGCGATCCGGGAACGCTGAATTGCGATCTCGACGAGGTCGTCGATCGAGATCGGCATTCCGAGCAGCTGCTCTGCGCGGTCCAGATGTTGCGCGGCGCCGTCTGCGTCTTCGCGAGACAGCGTGATGTTCGCGGCGAGGATGTGCGCGCGGGCGAGGTGCAGCGTGTCGTCCGTCGCTTGAAGGAGAGCGATTGCCTTGCGGATGTTGCCGAGCGCGACCGAGGCCCGCCCTTCGGCGTGGGCGAGACGGGCCATCGACCAGTACAGCCGGACGCGCATGTACGGATCCTCGGTGTCGTCGAGTCGCGAAAGCGCGTCGCTCACGACCTGCTCGGCTCGTGCGAGATCGCCGGTGTCGCTGAGGGCGTAGCTGAGCAGCGCGGCGTAGCGCGCTTCCAGCTCGGCGTCGCCTCCCGCATCCGAAAGGCCCAGGAGGCAGCGCTCGTACAGGGCGACCGCATCCTGCGGCCGTCCCGAGGCCGCGTACGCGTGGCCGAGGCGCGCATAGATGTCGTACTGGTCGACCGGCGCGAACATCGATCCGGCGATGGCGCTCTCGAGGAGTTGCGCCGCTCTCGCCCAGTCGGCGTTCTCCATCGCGATGGTCGCAAGCGACGCACGTGCCCGCAGCACCGATGTCGCGTCGGCCGCCCCGAGCGCCTCGTCGAGCATCGCGATCAGCGGTTCTTCGACCGAGCTCGCGTCGCCGAG
>DATEXK010000191.1:0-2113 GCA_035257065.1 Gaiellaceae bacterium
CGCCGCAAGCGCCGGACGCGCGCGCGCAAGCGGCAGAGCCGGCGCTTCGTCCTGCTTGCGGCGTTCGTCGTCGTTCCGCTCGTCTTGCTCATCGGCGCAACCATCGGCGGCACCGCGGCGTTCGGCTCGAGCTGCGACCTCAATTCGCTGCAGCCGGTGGCGGTTGGCGAGAACTCGTTCGTCTACGCGGCGGACGGCTCCGTGCTCGGTGCGATTCCCGCCGAGCGAAACCGCACGCCCGTTGCGCGCAGGCAGATCTCGCCGTGGGTGCCTGCGGCGACGGTCGCGATCGAGGACCGCCGCTTCTACCACCACGGCGGCGTCGATCCCGTCGGCATCATGCGCGCCGTCGTCGCGGACATCCGTGCGGGCAAGATCGTGCAGGGCGGCTCGACGATCACGCAGGAGCTCGTGCGCAACCTCTACCTCTCGCGCGAGCAAACGTTCAAGCGCAAGCTCACCGAAGCCTGCCTCGCGATCAAGCTCTCGAGCCACTGGTCGAAAGACCGGATCCTGACCGCGTACATGAACCAGGTCTACTACGGCAATCACGCGTATGGGATCGAAGCAGCGGCGGAGACGTACTTCTCTGTCTCTGCGAAGAACCTGAACCTCGCGCAGGCAGCGCTCCTTGCCGGACTGCCGCAGGCCCCGTCGTCGTTCGATCCGTACCGGAATCCGGCGGCCGCGATCGCGCGCCGTGACGAGGTGTTGCGCGCGATGCTCGTGAACGGCGACATCACGTCGTCGCAGTTCCAGGAGGCGAAGGCGCAACGGAACTTGAACCTGAAGGCAGGGCGACGGTTCACGCGTATCCGCGAGCCGTACTTCTTCGGCTACGTCGAGGACCTGCTGCAGCAGGAGTACGGAACGAACACGGTGCGCTCGGGCGGGCTGAGGGTCTACACGACGATCGCTCCGGGACTTCAGCGCGCCGCGAATGCGGCGATCACGCACGTGCTGACGGATCCGACGGACCCGGCTTCGGCGATTGTCTCGATCGATCCGCGTACGGGCGCCATCCGTGCAATGACGGCAGTTACGCCGGGGCACAAGGGCAACCAGTTCAACTTTGCGACGAGCGCGCGCCGCCAGCCGGGCTCGACATTCAAGGTCATGACGCTCACAGCTGCAGTTGCGCGCGGCCTGGATCCGTTCTCGGTGTCGTACCTGTCGGCGCCGTTCCACTACCAGCCCGACTCGACGTGTAACTCGAGCGATCCGAACTGCGCGTGGAACGTTCAGACGTACGAGCACACGTACTCGGGCATCATCACCGTCGCGAACGCGACGCTGCAATCCGACAACACGGTGTACGCGCGTCTCGCGCTCGACGTCGGGCCGACGAACATCGTCCTCATGGCGCAGAAGCTCGGTATCAGGTCCTCGCTCGAGCTGCCGCGCGACGCGGTGCCGTCGATCACGCTCGGCTCGATCGGCGTGACGCCGCTCGAGGAGGCATCGGCGTACGCGACGCTTGCGGCAGGCGGGATCTACTCGAAGCCGATGGCGATCACCCGCGTCGTGCTCCCGAACGGAAAGGACGACACGAGCGCGCCGTGGGGCAAGCCGCAGCGCGAGCGCGTCATTCCCGACTGGGTCGCGGCGACGGTGACGCGCGTGCTCGGGGAGAACATGCTCTACGGCACCGGCCGCGCCGCGCACATCGCCAATCACACAGATGCCGGCAAGACGGGGACGACCGACAACTACGCCGATGCCTGGTTCTCCGGCTACACCCCGCGGCTCGAGGCAACCGTGTGGATTGGCTATCCGAGCGGCGAGATCCCGATGCTGAACGTGCACGGGATCGCGGTGTCGGGCCCGACCTTCCCCGCGGAGATCTGGCACTCGTACATGGAGACGTCGATCGGCAACCGCCCCGACGTGCCCTTCCCGCCCGCGACGACGCAGCCGGTGTGGACGTCCTGGCACGGGCAGTACGAGTACAGCGGTGCGTACGGCCTGACGCCGACGACGGGCGTGACGACGACCGGCGCGACGACGACCGCGCGGGCGGCAACGACTGCGACCACGCAGCGCGCGGTCACCACGACAGCGCCACCGGTGACGACGGTCGTGCCGCCGCCTGCGACGACGACGGTTTCCGTGC
>DATEXK010000192.1:0-3012 GCA_035257065.1 Gaiellaceae bacterium
GGCGGCTGGAGCCGCCAGGCCGGCGCCGCTCGTGCCGGCGCAGGCCGGGAAGTTCACCCCGGCGATCGCGCCGCTCGGGATCACGAATCAGCCTCAGACGGTGATCGTCCAGCTCGCCGGCAATCCCGTCACCGTCGCCGATGCCAATGCACCGGCGCCGTTCACCCAGGGTGAGTGGAACTCGCACCGCGACCAGTTGAGGTCGCAGCAGGCGCCCGTTGCGAGCCAGATCCGCCAGCTCGGCGGACAGGTGCTCGCCTCGTACCAGCTCGCGTACAACGGAATCAAGGTGAGGATCGCCGGGAACAAGGCAGACGCGCTCAATTCGGTTCCGGGCGTCGTCGCGGTCTACCCCGTGCAGGTCGTCAAGCCCGACAACGTCCACGGCGTGCCGCTCGTCGGCGGGCCGGCCGTCTGGGGCGGAAGTCCGTCGTTCGCAGGCGAGCACATCAAGATTGCCGACATCGACACGGGCATCGACTACACCCATGCCGATTTCGGCGGGTCGGGCAATCCGCTCGACTACACGAATGCACTGGCCTCGGACACGCTCCCGGCGAATCCGCTGTGGTTCGGTCCGAGCGCCCCGAAGGTGAAGGGCGGCATCGACCTCGTCGGCGACGACTACAACGCCGATCCGACGTCTTCGTCGTACCAGCCGGTCCCGCATCCGGACCCGAACCCGCTCGATTGCAACAGCCATGGCACACACACCGCAGGCACGGCCGCCGGCTTCGGGGTTCTTGCGAACGGCCACACGTACACGGGGCCCTACAACGCGACGACCGTGAGCGACCACAACTGGCTCGTCGGCCCGGGCGTCGCTCCGAAGGCCGATCTCTACTCGGTGCGCGTCTTCGGCTGCCAGGGCTCGACCGACGTCGTCGTCGACGCGATCGAGTGGTCCGTCGCGAACCACATGGACGTGATCAACATGTCCCTCGGCTCGCCGTTCGGCAGCCCCGACTCCCCCGACGCCGTTGCGTCGACGAATGCCGCCCGGGACGGCGTGATCGTGATCGCGTCCTCGGGCAATGAGGGCCCGAACGCGTACATGACGGGCACTCCTGCTTCGAGCGCCGGCGCGGTCAGCGTCGCCGCGAGCGATCCGAACCAGTCGTTCCCGGGTGCGGCGCTCACACTGACGAAGGCGGACGCGTCGAGCGGTGGCAGCCTGTCGGCGATCGTCGCCAACGGCTTCACGCCGCTGCCGCCGGGGCCGTTCAACCTCAAGGTCATCCACACCGGGCCGACGATCAACATCGGCTGCAGCGTTGCCCAGGATCAGGCCAACGGGCCGATCCCGCCGAACACGTTCATCGTCGTCGCGCGTGGCACCTGTGCGCGCGTCGCGAAGGCGATCTTCGGCCAGATGGCGGGTGCGGCCGGCGTGATCATGGTCAACAACTCGGGCGACTTCCCGCCCTACGAGGGCCCGATCACGAACGACCCGGATGCGTCAGGCCCGCCGCTCTTCGGCGGTTTCGCGTTCAATGTCACGATCCCGTTCCTCGGCGTCCAGGGCGGCGCACCTCCGTCCGCATCGGCGGCGGCACTCCAGCTGCTCGCCGCCGACGGCGGCACGGTCAGCGAGTCCGCGTTGCCACTCTCGAATCCGGGCTACCTCGGTCTCGCGAGCTTCAGCTCGTGGGGGCCGGCGACCGGCGACAGCTCGCTCAAGCCGAATGTCACGGCTCCGGGCGTCAGCATCGCCTCGGCCGGCATGGGCACGGGCACGGGGCTCCTGATCGACTCGGGCACCTCGATGGCCGCGCCACACACCACCGGTGAGGCCGCGCTCGTCAAGCAGGCGCATCCGGACTGGGGCAAGGTGAAGTACTGGGAGGCCGCGATCGCGAACACGGCCGATCCCGGAATGGTCGCCGGCTACAGCACGCTCGGCGCCGGCACCGGCTTCATCCAGGCCGTCCCGGCCACGAAGACCCAGGTGGTCGCACTCGGCTCGATGGGCCGCGGCGGCGGGGACGACGACGACAACCACGAGTTCGGCCGTCACGGCGGCAATGCCCAGACGCCGAGCCTGAGCTTCGGATTCAACGAGCTCAGCCGGGACTTCAACCAGGGCGCGACCGTCCAGCTGCGGAACTTCTCGAACTCGCCGCAGACCTTCTCGGTCTCGGATGCACTCGATCAGGGCAGCCCGCACACGATGTCGATCCTCGACTCGACGGTCACTGTCTGGCCGCGCAGCGAGCGTGACGTTCACGTTCGTCTGAGCGTGCCGCTCGGCACCGCCGGCGGCGCAAGCCTGCCGGGCTTCACGCCGTTCAGCAGCGTGTCCGGTTCCGTTGTGTTCACGCCGGTCGGCGGGAGCAACAACGGCGTCACGCTGCGGGTGCCGTACCTGATGGTTCCGCAGGGCGTGTCGAACGTCTCGACGTCCATCGACTCGAGGCAGCTCAAGCGGACCGGCAGCACGACGGCCAGGACGACGAACCGGAGTCGTGTTCAGGGCACCGCCGACTGGTACGCGTGGGGCATCAAGGACGCGCGCACCACGGCCCTGGGCTCGAACGACATCCGCGCCGTGGGCGCCAGCTCGGTGGGCGGTGGCGTGATGCAGTTCGCCATCAGCACGTACCACCGCTGGTCGAACGCCACGCAGAACGAGTTCGACGTGTTCGTCGACGTGAACGGCGACGGCAACGCCGACTACGACGTCGTCGCGGCCGACCTCGGCGCCCTCACGACCGGCTCGTTCAACGGTGAGGACGTCGTGGCCGTGTTCGACCTCAACCAGGGCGGCGGTCACATCGACTTCGTCACCGACGCCCCGACGGACAGCAACACGATCGTCCTGCCCGTCGACATCGGGCTGCTGAGCGACTCGAACCCGGCAACGTCGCTCGACGGAACCGTGAACCAGCGCTTCACCTACTGGGTGACGGGCTTCGGTCTCACGGACAACACGTCGGACACGACCGCCACCAAGGCCGTGTTCAACCCGTTCACGCCGGCGGTCAGCACCGGCATGTTCGACGTCCTCGCTCC
>DATEXK010000193.1:0-3352 GCA_035257065.1 Gaiellaceae bacterium
CTATTAACCGACTTGCTGTGACCGGCCGCCTCCGAGCGGCCGTTCGTCTTCCAGGAGCTCGGCAAGCTTTGGGGAAGAAGGGCACCATGCGCTGGATGGCCACTTGCTGCTGTGGATCGACGGCCTACCTCCGGCTGGCTCCGCCCGCCTGACGCTCCTCGACCGGTCGCCGGCGCAGGCTCGGACGCAGCAGTGCCGGCGGCCGGTATGCCTGATCGAGCGTGCCGACGTCGGTGCCGGGCGGAACGATCTCGTCGATGCGGTCGAGGAGCTCGTCGGAGAGCGTGACCTCGGCGCCGGCGAGCGTGTCCTCGAGCTGCTCCATCGTGCGCGGTCCGATGAGCGCGCTCGTCACGCCTGGGTGGGCGATCGCAAACGCCATCGCTATGTGCGTCAGCTTCAGGCCGGCCTCCTCGGCGAGCGGGATGAGTTGCTCAACCGCGTCGATCCGCCGCTCGTCGCTCAGGTGCTTTCTCAGTGAGGCGAGCCGCAGGTCGGTCTCTTGCCCCTTGCGCACGCGGCCGGTGAGCATGCCCTGGGCGAGGGGGCTGTAGACCACGACGCCCATCCCGAAGCGCTCGGCGACCGGTAGGACTTCAGCCTCGATGCCCCGGCTGAGGATGGAGTACGGCGGCTGCTCCATGCGAAAGCGCTCGAGGCCGCGCCTCTCGGCGACCCACTGCGCGTCGACGATGTCGGAAGCGGGCATCGTCGACGAGCCGATCGCACGGACCTTGCCAGCGCGGATCAGGTCGGTCAGCGCGGAGAGCGTCTCTTCGACGTCGGTCGCCGGGTCGGGCCGGTGAATCTGCAGGGCGTCGACGTGGTCGGTCTGCAGTCGGCGCAGCGAGTTCTCGAGCGCGGTCATGATCCAGCGCCGCGAGGCGCCTTGCTGATTGGGATCGTCACCCATCGGGCGACTTACCTTCGTCGCGAGAACGACGCTGTCGCGCCGCCCTTTGAGCGCTTTGCCCACAACCTCTTCGGAGTCGCCGTAGGAGTCGGCGGTGTCGATGAAGTTGATCCCCGCGTCCAGCGCTTTGTGGATGATGCGGATCGAGTCGTCGTGGTCGGGGTTGCCGATGGACGTGGCGAACATCAGTGCGCCGAGTGCGTAAGGGCTCACCTTGATGCCGGTGCGGCCGAGGGTGCGGTACTGCATGTCGTGCCTCCTGACTCGTATATCCTCCAACGAAGTGGAACGTCATTCCGGAAGCATACGGAACATTGTTCCGGATCACCAGCCGGCTCAGTTCGTGGCTGAGGAGACGGCCCAGCCGCGTCGGCGGCGCGTGGACGCGCAGCGCAACGTCGATGCGCTGCTCGAGGCGGCCAAAGCGGTGTTCGCCGCGTCCGGCGTGGATGCGCCCGTGCGGGAGATCGCCGACCGGGCGGGGGTCGGTGTCGGCACGCTCTACCGGCACTTCCCGGAGCGCTCGGACCTCGTCAAGGCGGTGCTCGAGCGCGAGATCGACGCGTGCGCCGACGCAGGCCCGGCGCTGAGCGCGGAGCACGCACCGGGCGAGGCACTCGTGCTGTGGCTCGGGCGGTACACCGAGTTACTAGGGGCGAAGCGCGGCCTGGCGAACGCGCTGCACTCCGGCGAGCCGACGCTCGAGGCCCTGCGCGCGTACTTCTTCGAGCGCATGTCGCCGACGCTCGAGGCGCTGCTCGACGCGGCGGCAGCGAACGGCGAGGTGCGCGACGACGTCACCACCCGTGACCTCCTCTCCGCCGTCGCGAAGCTCTGCATGCCTGTGCCCGGCGAAGGCCCGGAGAGCAGCCGGCGCATGGTCGCGCTGCTCATCGAAGGGCTGCGCCGCACCTGAGCTGTCCACTCGCGCGACCAGGTGAGGACTACCTCCGGCCGGCTATGGGGACGCTCAGGATGAGATGCCTCCTAGGAAGAGGGCGCGGTGCTGGACGGGGAGCCCGGTGTGACCAGATGCACGAGACGTTGCGTTGCGTTCCGCTCGGTGGAGGAACTCGACGCGGTTCCGGAAGAGCGCTACGACGCTGGCACACGCTGCAAACGGCGTACGTCCTCGATCCGGAACGGGGTCGCAGGAAGTCGTTCATAACGCGCCCCCGCTACTCGCGGATCTCGATGGGGTGACAATCGCGGGTTTGACCCCCGTCGCTCCCGTTTACGAAGCCCGCTCCGATGAAGCAGCACCAGTCCGTCTACTTCTTGAGCTGAGGAGCCCAGGTGAAGTGCGCGGCACCGCGTCCGCAGAACCCAGCGTGTGCGAGCGGGATACCCGAGCCCGCGCAGCGGAACCCGCTCGGCGCGGTCAGCGTTTGAGCGCCGATCGCTCCGCTGCGAGGCTTCTGCCTCGTCAACGCCGGGACCGACTTCATGGCGACGCCGCACGATCCAGCCGGTAGCGCGACCACGTTGTACTCGGTGCCGGTCTGTCCCTGGAACTTCCAGCTCGCGCCCATGACGTGGCCGCACAGCTTCCCCAATGAGGGCGGAAGCCCGCCGACCGCGGAGGACGCGGTGGTTGCTACCACAGGAACGGCAACAAGCGTGAGAAGCGAGAGACAGGTAACGCGTTTGAGCCCGTGCGTTCTATTCATCGTCGAGTTCCTCTCCATTGGGTGGGCGGCGCTTGGGCGTGCATTGCCCGAGCTTCGCGAAGGTGCTGTTGTCGCCGATCGCCGAGCAGTGCCAACCGGCTGGAACCGGCTTGAGATTGAACGTCGCACGATCGCGCCCACTTCGGCACTTGCAGAGCCCAGATCTCTCTGGTCGCAGGCACTCCTTGGCGCCGCGCGTTTACACCGACGCCGTAGCCTCGATCTCGATGAGCAGTCCCGGCAGGGCGAGCCCCGTAACGCCGGCGATGGTCTGGGCGGGGTGTTGCGCCCCTCCTGTCACTTCGTCGATGCCGCTCGTGATCGTCTCGTACTCTGTGGGCATCGTCGTGTAGACAGTCCTTCGGACGATGTCGTCCCATGTGACGTCGACCTCGCGCATGGCGGTCTCCAGGTTGCGCATTGCTGCGACCGTCTGGGCCCTGAGATCGCCCTCGCCGATGATGTTGAACCCGCCGTCCAGCGCGACCTGGCCTGCGAAGTAGATCGTGCGCGACCCAGTCGCAACGGTGATGTGACTGAAACCGGGTGCTGGATGAAGAGCGGACGGGTTGAGCAGTTCACGTCCCATGATGACGCCTCCTTCGTGAGATTCGGGGCTGACGTCCCGCATGTGCAGGGGCAGGACGGCCCCTTGTTCCATGTGGAGCCGATTCGTGGAAGCGTCGAGGCACTTACATCGGCGCCAAAATCATGCCGAACTGCGCGCAGCCCTCGATCACCCGCGCGATCGTCGCCTTGCTCACCGAGG
>DATEXK010000194.1:0-6352 GCA_035257065.1 Gaiellaceae bacterium
CACATCTTCGGCTCGCCCGACCTCGACGGCCGCAGCGTGCTCGTCCAAGGTGTCGGCGCGGTCGGGCACGACCTCGCCCGTCAGCTCGCCGAGGCGGGCGCGCGCGTGCTCGTCGCCGACGTCGACGAGGAACGCGCGGGCCGCGTCGCGACAGAGATCGGCGGCGAGCTGATTCCCGTGCAGGACGCGCTGACGACGGAGTGCGACGTGTACGCACCCTGCGCGGTCGGCGGGACGCTCAGTGCGGAGACGATCCCGGCGCTCGGCTGCCGCATCGTCGCGGGGTCCGCGAACAACCAGCTCGTCGAGCCGGAGGATGCGGCACGGTTGCACGCGGCGGTGATCCTCTACGCGCCGGACTACGTGATCAACGCGGGCGGCGTCCTGCAGCTCGCAGGCCTCGCGAACCTCGGCTGGGACGAGGCCGAGCTCGAGCGGAACCTCGCAGGCATCGGTGACACGCTGCGCGGGCTGTATCGCGACGCGGATGCGAGCGGCATCACGCCGAGCGAGGCCGCGGAGCGCCTCGCCGCAGCGCGCGTCGCAGCAGCCCTTTCTTCCAAGTAACAGTCTGTTACAAGGCAGGAACCGCCTGGAGCCGACCCGCGGCTTCTACTCGTACTCGTCCCAGTCGAGCTGGGGCTCAGGCACACCAATCGAGCGACCGTGTTCCTCGGCGCTTGCGCGCCCTGCCTTGTCGCCGCTTGGGTAGCGGAAGACGCGCGCGGCGTAGACGACGAACGTCTCGCCGTTCACGTTGAAATGCGAGTACCAGCCGCCGTGCTCGTCGAGCACGCCTGCGAGTGCGTCCGCCAGCCGCCCCGCTTCCTCCTCGGGGAACTGGAACTCGACCGTCGTCCAGACGGGCGGCTGGTCCGGCGTCGCGTTGCGCACCGGGTAGCGCTCGATCTTCGTCAGCGTCAGCGGCAGCCCTTCGAGGAGAGTACCGGGCCGCATGCTCTCCACGAGCACGTATCCGAGAGCCATTTGGAGCCTCCTTTGGTCGTGCCCTGAGCGTACGCCGAAGATCGCGGGCGAGTTCGCCTAGTAACAGTCTGTTACGAGGAACGGAGGGCGTCGTGCAGGAGTGCGAGGAAGCGCTCGCGCGATGCGGCGAACACGACGTCGGCGTTTGCTTCGCCGAAGCGCGAGGCGTGGTCGACGACAGTCTGGCCGCGGGTCAGCTCGCCGCGACGTTCAACCGCGACGTACACGCGGCGTACGTCGGTCGCGACGGCAGGGTCGAGCGCAACCGCCATCGCGATCGGGTCCGGCAGGTCGAAGCCCGCAAGGCGGGTGTGCTCGAGCGCGAACTCGACGAGCGTGCGCTGGATGTCGACGCTGAACTCGCCGAGCGGGCCGAGCGCGCGCAGCTCGGCTGCGTCGTCGGGTGCGAAGACCGCGTACTTGCGTGAGATGTCCCAGCCGACCATCGTGATCGGCGCGCCCGAGTAGAAGACGAGTGCCGCGGATTCCGGGTCGGCCCAGATGTTGAACTCCGCGACCGGCGAGACGTTGCCGACCGCGTCCGAGGTGCCGCCCATCATCACGAGCGACCGCAGCTGCGACACGACGTCGGGTGCGAGCTCGAATGCGCGGGCGATGTTCGTGAGCGGGCCGAGCGTGACGAGCGTGAGCTCGCCCGGCCGCGCGCGGATCGCCTCGACGAGCACTTCCGCGGCGTCGCCGGACGCGGCAGTGCGCCCGTGAAGCTCGAGACCGATGTCGCCCATGCCGTCAGCACCGTGCACGTGATGCGCCAATTGCTGCGGCCCGCTGCGCGGGAGCGCCGCTCCGGCGTAGACCGGGACATCTGACCCCGCGAGGTCGCGCGTGTAGAGCGCGTTCTGCACCGCGAGGTCGAGCGGCACGTTGCCCGCGACGACGGTGATCGCCTCGACGCTCACGTCCGGATGGCGGAGCGCCATCAACAACGCGACGGCGTCGTCGGACGCAGTGTCCGTGTCGATCAGGAAGGGGCGGGCGCTCACCGTTCCGATGCTACGCGGAGCGTCCGGCCGGCCGTTCGGTTAGGGAGACGAAGCGCGGAGACCGAGCGCGGTTGCGACACGCAGGAGCGGGAGGCGGCGCAGCTTCGCGCCGACGGGATGCACCGCAACCCATTCCACAGCGAAGTAGACGCCGATGCAGTACAGCCAACCGGCGAGCACGTCGACGACGTAGTGCTCTCCGGTGTACACGAGCGCGAATGCCATCGCGAGCGGATAGATCCAGAGCAGGTGACGCCAGCGGCTGCGCAGCCGGCGGATGAAGAAGAGGGCGATCAGCAGCGTGTACGAGGCGTGAAGCGACGGCATCGCGGCGACGTCGTTCGCGTAGCCGGTGCCCTTCTCCCACAGCGGCTGCAGGCTCACCCCGGGCAGATGGCCGTTCATCACCTGCACGATCCGCGCGAGCGGCGGCAGCAGCCCCTGGTCGGCAACCATCCAGGGCGGCTCGGCCGGATAGAGAACGAACGTCGCGCAACCAAGGAACGCGAGTCCGACGACGGACGCGGCGAACCGCCAGAACAACGCGCGCGAACGCCACCAGAGGAACACGAGGACGAGCGTCGTCCCGAAGAAGTAGCTCATGTAGACGAGCCAGGTCGCGTAGTCGTACCACTGGACGTGGGCAGACCCGTGCCAGAGATGGTTCTGGAGCCAAACGGAGGGAACGGTCCCGAATCCGATCAACCGGTCGATCTGCATCTGCCGTCCGTAGTGCACGGGCAGCCAGAGGCCGTCGGCGATGCCGCGAATCAGGTCGTAGAGCCAGAGGGCCAGCACGAACGGGAGCCAGTCGAGCGCAATCCCGACCGCGAGGCGCCGCAGTCGCGTTCGGCTCGTGATCGAGGCGGCGAGGACTGCGGCGAGCAGGAGCGGCACGAGGACGTCACGCGACGCGGGGATCCCTCCCACGTTGTCGATCACGCTGGCGGCGAGCCCGCCCCACGCGACGAACGCGAGCGCAACGATGAGTGTGTCCCGGCGTCTGCGCTGACGCGCGGCACGCCCGACCCGAGCGGCTCCGACCATAGAATGCCTATTTACCCCCACCCAGATGTGACCCCGGTAAGACCGATGTAAGGTGACGTCACGTGAGCACGCGCCTTCTCCTGCTCGCGACGGCGGCCTGCGCAGCACTGATGCTTGCGGGTACCGCGGCGGCGCTCACCGATACGTACGACGGCGTCGCGTTCTCACCGTTCACGATCGCGCCGGGGAACAACGACTGCGTCGACGAGAACGATCCGGTGCTCGGCTGGATCAAGAACTGCGATCCCGTCAACGTGCTCTTCCCGGGACAGAGCCTCGATGTCGTCGTCGCGCGGCTGCAGGCTGCGGGCTGGGTCGTCGCGGGCGGCGGCGTGCAGTACCTCCAGCTGGCCGACGCGGCTGAACCCGTTCCGGTGCAGATCCAGCTCGGCCTCCCCGACGGAACCGACCCGACGATGCGCTACCACGTCCGGCTGTGGCAGGCCGACGCGACCCTAACGGTCGGGAGCGTCCATCACGAGCACGGGGAGCCGCACAAGATCGACCTGGCCTGGGACGCAGCCGAGGCGTTTCTCGCGACACCGCTGTGCGGCAGCTGGTGCGGGCACGCCGAGCTCCCGGTGCAGAGCTCGCTCCAGAGCACCGTCGGGGCATGGCGCGGGTGGCCGAATGACGGGACAGCGACCGTCATCCCGCTCACGCCGCCGGTCGTGCCGCAGCCGCCGGCGAAACGGAAGCACAAGCCGAAGCATCGGCACGTCAAGCTGCTCCCCGTCGCGCCGTAGCGCGGAAGGTTCGAGCAAGGGGCGACTACGTGCCGGGCAGGCTCCACATGTAGAAGCTGCCGGTCGTCGCGTGGTCGTTGGCGTTGCCGGCGCCGAGCGCGATGTGCCCGTCGGCGATGACGGGGCTGCTCCAGTGGCCTGGAGGAATCGTCAGGCTGAGCAGGGGCTCGTTGGGCTCCGACGTTCCCGTTGCAGGCTCGGGGTCGTAGACCCCGAGGCCGCCGGTGATGATGTCGTATGAGTAGAGGAGCCCGCCCGCGATCACCGGGCTGGAAGAGCCTCGCCCGTCAGTCCACATGAGCTTGAGGTGCGGCTTCGGCTCGAGCACGAGGTCGTACGCGGCGATGCCGTAGTCGTTTGTCACAAACGCCATGGTCTTGCGTCCGGGACGGTTCCAAACTGCGGGCTGCGTGCGGACTTCGCCTCCGCCCGGCGCCTCGGTTTCGAAGATCTCACCACCGAGTTGGGACCCCTCGGCCTGCGCGCTGCCGTTCAGCCTGTCGAGATCGAGGAGCCGCAGGACGCCGTCCTTGCCGGCCTGGAGCACGATGTGCGGCGTGAGGATCGCGGGAGCGCTGCTCCCGATGTCGAGATCTCTGTTGTAGAGATCGGCCTGATCCGTGGGGGTGTAGCTCTGAATCGGCTCGAGTGTCGGCGAGAGCTCGAGCACGCTGTCGCCCCAGTGCGTGAGCCCATCCCAGAAGCCGTCCGCGGTCGCCACGAGGAGATTGCCCTTCGGATCGACGGTGGCGGGCGTCCGACCCCAGATACCGGCATACGAGTACGCGCACGAGGCCGCGCTGATGATCGTGGTGCGCCGGCTGCATTCCGCATTGAAGACGTGAGCGACACGACCGGTCTGCCGATCGATCTCGACGAGGTGACCGACGCGGGGAAACGAGGCTCCGATCTTCTGGCTCAAGCCTGACAGGCTCGCCAGCAGGTACGGCCCGTAAGTCTTCAGCGATGACGAGATCTTCTCCTTAGTGGGATCGAGCGTGACCGTGACCGGCCAGCGCCCCCCGACCTCGCGGCCTGTCGCAAGCGCGAGCTTGTGGATCTTGCCGTCGGGAGACGAGGAATAGACGTACGACAAGTCGGGGTCGACCGTCGGGCTCGCGGTCGTGATCTGCAACGAGCCCTCCCAAGACGCGATCTTCGCCGGCGCGAACTGCCAGAGGATGGTCCCGGTGACTGCGTCGAGGGCGATCGTCCTCCCGTACGTCGTGTCCACGACGTACACGTCGTGCCGCTTGCCGCCGACGAGAACATTGCGGAGATAGATCGGAGAGGAGTCGACCGTGCCGGGCAGCGTGACGACCTGCGGAACAAGCTTCGAGAGGTTCGCCGCGGTGATACCGGTCGCGGGCGGTCCGGAGTTGCTTCCCGCCGCGTCGTACCCGAAGGCCGGCCAGGCGGCCGCAGCCGTCACCGGCGACGACGCCAGCGCCGAACGACCGATCACTGCGCCGACGACAAGTGCGGCAGCAACCAGAAGCAGGCGGCCTCGCCGGCGCCGTCGTACCGAGTAGCCGACGGCGCGACGTGAACGACCGCGCCGCAGCGAGGAGACGCGGCGAGACGGAGGGTTGCTGCTTCGAATTGTCGAGCGTGTCCCGGCGCCTACTCGCCAGGCACGCTCCGCGCCGCCGCAATCAGCCATGAGAATCTATTCATCCACCCGGCAGATGTGACTGGCTTAAGAACGCAGCGTTAAGAAATGGAGTCCATCCGTACCAGGACTCGCACCGCGCCGGAGGCGCTGCGACGTGGAACCGACGGCAGCGGCGAACGACAGCCGAGACGAGCGGCGCTTAGAAGAGCTGGTTCTCGCCGCCGAAGATCGCCGAGACGGAGTCGTCGGCGAAGACGTTCATGATCGTCTCGGCGAGCAGCTGCGCGACGGGTAGCACCGTCATGTTCTTCGGCATCTCGAGCTTGTTGATCGGCACCGTGTCGGTGACGACGATGCCGTCGATCGGCGCGTCGTGGAATTTCTCGAGCGCGCCGCCGCAGAAGACGCCGTGCGTCGCGAACACCCACACGCCCTTGACGTCCTTCTCGCGCAGCGCTTTGACGTTGGCGATCAGCGTGTTGCCGGTCATGATCACGTCGTCGCCGACGATCGCGATCTTGTCGCGCACGCGGCCGGTGATCTCGGTCACCTCGACGAGGTCACGCTCCGGGCGTGTCTTGTGCATGATCGCGAACTCCGCCTCGATCATCTCGGCGAAGCGGACGGCCATCTTCGCGCGACCCTCGTCGGGCGCGACGGAGACGATGTTGGGGCCCGTGAGCCCGAGGTCGCGGAAGTGGCGCGCAAACAGCGGCAGCGCCGTCATGTGGTCAACGGGAATCGTGAAGAAGCCCTGGATCTGGCCCGCGTGCAGGTCCATCGTCAGTACGCGGTCGGCGCCGGCGAGCTGCACCATATCTGCGACGAGGCGCGCCGAGATCGGCTCGCGCGGCTTCGCCTTGCGGTCTTGGCGCGCGTAAGGGAAGAGCGGCACGACGGCGGTGATCCGCTTCGCCGAGGCGAGCTTGGCCGCGTTCGCCATGATCAGCAAC
>DATEXK010000195.1:0-5634 GCA_035257065.1 Gaiellaceae bacterium
TGAAGCGGCGGCCGTCGACCTCCACGACGCGCACGCGCTCGACGCTCCTGCCTTGTAACAGACTGTTACTTGGCTTCGTGCTGGGCGGAGAGTCGCCGTCACTCTCGGCGGCACGCGCGGCGAGCGCATCCGACTCGACGAGCCCGTGACACGTCTCGCCGCGGATGAAGCAGTCGCTCGAGAGCAGCGCCTTGTGGAACCCGATCAGCGTCTTTGGCCCCTCGATCTGGAACTCCCCGAGCGCGCGCAGCATCCGACGGCGTGCGTGCTCGCGGTCGACGCCGTGCACGATCAGCTTCGCGATCATCGGGTCGTAGACGCCCGACACCTCGTTGCCCGCACCGACGCCGGAGTCGACGCGCACGCCCGGTCCTGAGGGCTCCTTGTACGCAGTCACGAGGCCGGGCGCCGGCAGGAACCCGCGCGTTACGTCCTCGGCGTTGATCCTGCACTCGATCGCGTGCCCCTGCAGACGCACCTGCGCCTGAGTCAGCGTCAGCGGCTCGCCGAGCGCGATCAGGATCTGCTCACGCACGAGGTCGAGCCCGGTGACGAGCTCCGTCACGGTGTGCTCGACCTGGATCCGCGTGTTCATCTCCATGAAGAAGTACTCGCCGTCGGCGGTCAGCAGACCCTCGATCGTCCCGGCGGAGCGATAGCCGCAGGCGCGCGCCGCGTTGACGCCGATCTCGCCGATGCGCGCGCGTAGGTCGTCGTCCACCGCGGGCGACGGTGTCTCCTCGACGAGCTTCTGATGGCGGCGCTGGATCGTGCAGTCGCGCTCGCCGAGATGGATGACGTTCCCGTGCGCGTCGGCGAGCACCTGCACCTCGACGTGCCTCGGATCGACGATCAGCTTCTCGACGTAGACGCTCGGGTCGGCGAAGTACGACTGACCCTGGCGGCGCGCGGTCTCGAACGCCCGCTCGGCTTCTCCGGGCGAGGCGACGATCTCCATCCCCTTGCCGCCGCCGCCCGCCGCCGCCTTGATCAGCAGCGGATAGCCGATCGTCTCACCGACCTCGAGCAGCTCCTCCACCGAACCGACCGGATCCGTCGTCCCGGGGATGATCGGCACGCCCGCCGCCTGCATCGCCTGCCGCGCGCGGGTCTTCGAGCCCATCAGCTCGATCGCCTCGGGCGGCGGCCCGATCCACACGAGCCCCGCCTCCTCGACCGCGCGGGCGAACGCCGCGTTCTCGGCGAGGAAGCCGTAGCCGGGATGCACGGCCTGCGCGCCGGCGCGCAGCGCGGTCTCGATCAGCGTCTCGATCTTCAGGTAGCTCTCGGCCGCGGGCGGCGGCCCGATCAGGAACGCCTCGTCGGCGTAACCGGCGTGCAACGCGCCCCGGTCGGCCTCCGAGTAGACGGCGACCGAGCCCATGCCGAGCTCGCGCAGCGTGCGGAAGATGCGGACCGCGATCTCGCCCCTGTTCGCAACCAGGACCTTGCCGAAGGTGTTGTGGGGCATGAGTGCACCGTATTGTCTTCGCTGATGAGCCCGGCCGACCAGTTAACCGCCGCACGGGCGCTCTCCGTCCCGGTCGTGATCGTCCTCTTCGCGTGGCCGTTTCACGGGCATGCGTACTGGGCGACCGGCGTGTTCTGCGCGGCGATGACGACCGACTGGTTCGACGGCCGCCTCGCACGGCGCCACGGCCGCTCGTCGCCTCTTGGCTCGCTGCTCGACCCGATCGCCGACAAGGTGCTCGTGCTCGGCGCGATGATCATGCTCGTCGGCGAGCACGTCGTCCCGGCCTGGATGGTCGGCGCGATCGTCGTGCGCGAGGTGCTGATCACCGGCCTGCGGCAGGCGGCGATCGAGCGGGGCATCGTCATCGCGGCACGCGATCTCGGCAAGCTCAAGACGTGGGCGCAGGCGATCGCCGTCGGCCTCGGCGGCTTCGCCGCGGCCGGCGCCTGGAGCAGCGACATCGGCTGGTGGTCGATGCTCGTCGCGGTCGCGCTGACCTGGGCGTCCGGGCTCGATTACGCCCGGAGTGCGCCACAGCTCTTCCGCGCCGGACCGGTCTGAGCGCGCGAGCTAGGCGGCAGGGGCGTGGCGACCGGCTTCCCAGTCGCTGAAGCGCGCCCAGGAGCCCAGATACCGGCGGATCTGGAGGAAGCCGTCCTCGAGCTCGGCGCGCACCGCCCAGTGGCAATGGCCGCAGTAGCCGAGCTCGTCCACGGCGGGAGCCTCGGAGCAGCGGATGCACACGTCGAACATGCACGGTCAACGTTCGACCGGGCGCCACGGTTACGGTTCCAGCTCGTCCTCGCGCTTCGGGAGGAGCAGCTCCGCCCAGGCCGAAGAGCGCTCTTTGCGGACGTCTTGTCCAAGCGCGACCTCGATCGCGGCGCGCTCCTCCTCGCTCGGCTGCGGCTTGATCTCGAGCTCCATTCCCGCACAGGCTAATGTCACAGGCGATCGAGGCCGATCAGAATTACGAATGGGTCGCCGTCTCTTCATCACCCTCGCAGTCCTCTCGCTGGTCCCGACCAGCGCAGCCGCCGCCTCCGCCGGTGGCGCGGGCGCGCCCGCACGATCGTGGGCGGCGAACGAGATTCGGAGCGTCACAGCGGCCGGCCTGCTGGGCGGACAGAGCGCCGCAGGCTTCCACCCGCAGGACCCGCTCACCGCGCAGGCGCTCGAGGATCTCGTGTTCGGCCTGAAGCAGACCCTCATCCCTCCCGAGCCGCTTCCGCCGGTCACTCCGCCGGCCTATCCCCCGCCGTATCCGCCGGTGGTTCCGCCTAATCCGAGCCCGGGCGATCCGCCGACCTCGACGACTCCCGAGACGACCGTTCCTACGACGACCGTCCCCACCACGACGACGACACCGACGACCACGACCACACCGACAACGACACCGACGACCACGACGACAACTACGACGACAACCACAACCACCCCCGCGCCGCCGCCGGAGCCGCCCGGCGCGCCGAAGCAGGCGGCGCACCCCAACGCCTCGGTGACGATGACGAAGCTCGACGCCCGGCTCGTCCAGGCGCTCGGCCTCGGGAAGGCTGCGAACGAGTTCGCTGCGGGCGCCCGCGCCGCCGGGCTGAAGGTGCCGCCCCGCTTCGGCACGGAAGTCGTCGTGCGCCTGCTCGGCCTGCGCACGAACCATCCCGCCCAGCAAGACGGGCTCGAACTGCTGCCCGGCGACCCGGCGACACGGGCGGAGGCCGCGTACTCGGCCGCACAGGTACTGCGCTTCTCCGGCTGGGAAGTCGCCTCCGTCCAGAGCATGGCGGACTCGTTCAGCCTGCCCGCGTTCACGAACTGGCAGACCAGCATCCTCGACACCGCGGTCGCCCGCATCGGGATGCCCTACGTCTGGGGCGGCGTGAGCGACGGCCCCGAGACCGACTTCGGCGTCTCCGCACGCGGCGGCTACGACTGCTCGGGCTTCGTGTGGCGGGTCTACAAGCTGGAGCAGTACCCGGGAAGCGGCTCGCTGCCGCTCGTGATCCGCGGCCGCACGACCTACGTGATGAGCGGTGAGGTACCGCGCTCGCAGCGGATCGCGCTCGCCGACCTCCAGCCCGCGGACGTCCTCTTCTTCGGCTCCAGGGGGCCCCGCTCGCAGCCGGCCCAAGTCGACCACACGGCGATCTACATCGGCAACGGCTGGTTCATCCAGTCGTCCGGCAACGGCGTCGACCTCGCGACCCTCGACGGGTGGTACAAGCACGAGTTCGCGTGGGCCCGCCGGCCGCTCGCCGAGGCCGGATTGACCGGCTAGCGGGCATTTCCCACTTTCGAGAGACATTCCTCCCCAGCGCGCACGATCACTCCATCGGGTGATTCACGACACGAGCCGATGAAGGAAACTCTCCTTGTCTGGCGTCCCGAAAGCTCTGGAGGAATCATGTTGGAATGGAAGCCGCGGCTCGTACTACTGCTTGTTGCACTGGCGAGCCTCGCCCTGTTCGTCTCGCTGCTGAAGGTCGGCGGCGGCACGAGCATCGTCCAGTACAGCTGGTAGACCGCTCGCACCGAGGTGGGGAGACCAAGGTGATGCAGGGATCTGCAGGTCACCGAGCTTGTATTCGCGGGGTACCCGCCTCTGACTGCCGACCCTGTCGGGTCGCGTCGGGGCGGTGACCGCTACCCCTCGAGTTCCCTCTAGAGTTCTCGCGCTCGTGGTCCCCGTCTGTGTGGCGGGGGTCGCGGCTGTCTGTGCGGCGTCGATCTCGTATGCGACGACGCCTCATTCAGTCGGCGACGTTGCCGCGGTCGTGGGACTGTTCATCGGCATGGTCCTGGCGGAGAACTTCCCCGTGCCGGTGGAAGGAATGGACGCAGGCGGTGTCACCCTCGGCTTCGTTCTCGCCGTCGCCGGCATCTTGCTCTTCGGGTGGCAGGCGGGGCTGTTCATCGCCGCCGGCGCGCCGATCGTGACGCAGCTGATCGGGCGGCGTCCGCCGTTGCGCATCGCCTACAACGGATCGATGTTCGCACTCGCGGCGCTCGCCAGCGGACTCGCGATCGAGCCGATCTCCCAGCACTCTGTCCAGGGCCTGCTCGCTCGGCTCGTCATCTGCGCCTTCATCTACAACTGGGTCGTCAATCTCGTTCTGGTGAGCGCCGTGCTCGCCGTCACATCTGGCAAGTCGTTCTTCAAGCTGATCGCGTTGAACGCCCGGCAGACGACCGCGCCGTTCGCTCTCATGGCGTCTGCCGCACTGATGCTCGTCGTCCTTTGGGAGCGCTCTCCCGCTCTCTCGGTCGCGCTCGTCGGACCGCTGATCGCGATCGCGCTCTACCAGCGCTCGAACTTCAAGGCGATGCGGGCGATGCGACTCGCGCTTACCGACCCGCTCACCGGGCTCGGCAACCACCGCCACTTCCACGAGCGCCTTCAGCGCGAGCTCACCCTGGCCGAGCAGAACGGAGTGGCGCTCAGCCTGTGCCTCGTCGACATCGACAACTTCAAGCGGATCAACGACCGCTACGGCCACCCCGTCGGCGACCGCGTGCTCGGCCAGGTCGCATCGCGCCTGCGTCAGGGCGGCGAGAGCTTCAGGCTCGGCGGCGACGAGTTCGCGGTGCTCTTGCCGGGCCTCGAAGAGCGCGCCGCCATCGCGGTCGCGCGGTCGATCGTCGAGCGAGTCGGCACGGTCGAGATCGAGCAGGTCGGCTCCGTCACCGTGAGCGCCGGCGTGGCGGCGTATCCGGCGCAGGGCGTCGGGAGGGACGAGCTGATCCGGCTCGCGGACAGCGCGCTCTACTGGGCGAAGGAAGACGGCAAGAACCGCGCCCGCACGTATCAGGCCGCAAGCACGCTCGAGCTCGCGCAGCTGCAGCAGCTCGCGGAGGGGCCGGACCGCGCCGCGCGCTACCGGGCCGCGGCGAGCCTCGCGAGAGCGGTCGATGCGCGCGACGTGTACACCGGCAGCCACTCGGAGCGGGTCGGCGAGCTCTCGGCGCGGATCGCGCGACGGCTCGGCATCGACGAGCCGCAGATCGAGCTGACGCGGCTCGCGGGCAGCCTCCACGACCTCGGCAAGCTCGCGATCCCCGAAGAGATCCTGCGCAAGCCCGGCGCGCTCAACGAGTCGGAGCGGCTCGTGTTGCAGCGCCATCCGCAGATCGGCTACCGGATGCTCGAGAGTCTCGGCGTCGAG
>DATEXK010000196.1:0-3561 GCA_035257065.1 Gaiellaceae bacterium
CTCGACACGACGCTCACAAGGGCGGTCGTGCGCGCGATCGTGCGTACGACCGACGGGCCGGTCGTCCTCTGGCTCTACGACGCCGCGTCCTCGTCGCTCGTCGGGCGCTGCGGTGAGGCGGCCGCCGTCTACGACTGCGTCGACGACCACGCAGCGGCCGCCGGCGGGAATCCACGCGTGCGTGCCCTCGTGGCGGACAGGGACGAGCGGGCCGCCCGCTCTGCGACGGTCGTGATCACAACGACGAAGACGCTGTACGAGCGGCATCTCGCGGCGAACCCGCGGACGTACCTCGTCCCCAACGTCGGGGACTACCGGCATTTCGCTCCGGCCGCGTCGCGGGGGATCGCCGCCGCCGACGTGGCCGCGCTCCCGCGCCCGGTGCTCGGATTCACCGGCAATCTCGTAGCGTGGAAGGTCGACTTCGAGCTTCTCATCGAGGCCGCGCGCCGCAGGCCGCACTGGAGTCTCGTTCTGGTCGGTCCCGCAGGGGCCGACGCGCTGGAGCAGCTCGCGCACTTGACGGCGCTGCCGAACGTGCACCATCTCGGCTCGAGACCGTACGATCGCGTGCCCGAATACGTGGCCGGGTTCGACGTCGGCCTCTGTCCCTATCTCTGGAACGCGTACGCACGCAGCGTGTTCCCGCTGAAGCTGTACGAGTACCTCGCGGCCGGAAAGCCCGTCGTCGCGAGTGGAGTTCCCGACGTCGCCGGCATGGAGCCCGACGTGCGACTCGTCAGAGGCGCCGACGAATTCGTCCTCGCGGTCGAGGACGTCCTTGCTCTCGACGGCGAGGACGACCGGGCGCGGCGGATGACGCTCGCCGCTGCGAATACGTGGGAATCGCGGACCCTGCGGATCCTCGAGCTCGTCCGGCCGCACGTGGAGTCGTGATGCGGATCCTTGTGCCCACCGGCCAGTGGTTTCCAGAGGCGACCGGCGGATCCGCGCGAGTCGCGACGGAGACCGCCCTCGCCTTGGCGGGCCGCGGCCACGAGGTGACCGTCATCGCGCCGGTCAGCGCGAGACCCGCCGTCGAGCAGATTGCGGAGAACCTGACGATCCGGCGGTCGCTCCCTCGTACGCGACTACCGATCACATTGACCGATGTCGTCTCCACCGCGCGCACCGTTCGAGGCCTTCGAAGCTACGACGTCGCACTTGTGCACCAGTCGACGTGCGCAGCCGGTTTGGTCGCCGCGGGGTTCGAGGCCCCGATGGCCCTGGTCTTTCACGCCTCGGCGCTCCGCGAGCTGCGCTTCCTCCGCACACGCGTGAGCGGCACGAAGCGTCTCGGCACGTACGGTCTCGAGCCCTTTCTCACCTGGTTCGAGCGGCTCTCGCTCGAGCGCGCGACGTCGGTGCTCGTCCTCAGCGAATTCAGCCGCGGGTTGATCGAAGCGGACCATCCGGCGATCTCCAGTCGCATCACGCGCGTCTCGGGCGGAGTGGATGTCGACCGCTTCACGCCCGGCGACGGAACGCTGCCCGCACGCGACCGCCTGGGGATCCGTCCTGACGGCGCACTCTTGGTCACGGCTCGGCGACTCGAGCCGCGCATGGGTCTCGAACAGCTTCTGGAGGCCGTGCGGATTGCACGTCGCGGCGGAGTCGACCTCCGTCTAGCCGTGATCGGCTCCGGCAGCCTCGAGCGGCGGCTGCAGGCGCTGGCCGTCGACCTCGGGCTCGGCGACGTCGTCGACCTTCGAGGTCGCGTCCCCGATGCAGAGCTCGTCGACTGGTACCGGGCAGCGGATCTCTTTGTTCTGCCAACGATCGCCTACGAAGGCTTCGGCATGGTCACGGTGGAGGCGCTCGCCTCTGGAGTGCCCGTCGTCGGGACTCCGGTCGGAGCGACCCCCGAGCTGCTCGAGCCGCTGGACAAGCGGCTAATCGCCCAGACGGCGGATGCCGAAGGACTTGCAGCGGCGATTCGCACCGCGCTCCAGATCGCCGGCCCTGAGCTGCGTACCGCGTGCCGGGAGTACGCGTGCGCCGAGTACGCCTGGCCGCGGGTCATGGACGCCTGGGAGCAGGCCCTCGAGACCACGAGCGGATCCTCAACTCTCGGCGACTCGCGCCTCGCCGTCTCCGTGGCCCGTGGTTGACCGTTCCGCGCCTACCGTCGATCCGGTGGCGGCACCCGACTCGGGTCTCGCCCATCAGTCGAGCCAGGGCTCCTGCCGGGAGCGCCGCCGTCAGCGCCGCCGCCGAGCCTCGACCGCGCCATTCTCCGCAGCTCGACCTGGGTGGCGCTGAGCTGGGACGGACGAAGCGCACTCTCGATGCTCGGAGCGATTGTGCTCGCGCGGCTGCTCGACCCACGGGCATTCGGGCTCGTCGCGATCGCCGCGACCATCACCACCGGTCTCGACTACATCCGGGGGGAGGGGCTGCCTTGCGGCACTCTGTGCTTCGCCACCGCGCCCTGGCTCGCACGGGGCTTTGGAGCCCCACCGGATACCTCGGCTAGGGGATCGTGTAGCTGGCGTAGATGGAGTAGTTGCTGGTGCTGGTGGAGGCGGTGCCGAAGGTGGCGGGGGCAGGATTGGTGGCGGAGTAGGCGGCGCGGGCGAAGCGTTCGGCGCCGGCAGCGTCGACGTAGTAATGGCGGCCGTTGCCGTCGGCGTACCAGAAGCCGAGCCAGTAGGAGCCGGCGGGCAAGCTGAGCGGGCTGGGGAAGCTGAGGTCGGTCCAGCCGGCGGCAGCGTTGGCGGCGATGCTGAGCTCGTTGCTGGTGCCGATCAGGGCGCCGGGGGCGCCACCGTTGTCGGCGTAGATGACGCCGCGCAGCTTGGAGGCGCCGCTGCTGCCGGCCAGGTAGGCGGTCAACTTGCCGACGCTGACCGTCTGGCCGATCGCGAAGGGACCGGAGAGATCGAGATAGCCGGCGCCGCCGCCGTCGGTGAGGCTGCCGATGCTGGTCACGCCGAAGGTGCCCGAGCCGCCACCGGTGATGACCTCGGTCGGCTCCGACCAGATCGTGGTCGAGCCGTTGCCGTTGGTCGCGGTGACCTTGATGCGCAGGGTCGAGCCGCCGTCGGCGCTCTGCAGGGTGTAGGCGCCGGAGCCGGTCGCGCCCGCGATGTCGCTGCAGCTCGGCAGCTCGCCGACCGGGTTGCAGCGCACCCACTGGTAGGCGAAGCTCGTCGGCGTGTTGCCCCAGGTCACGTTGTGAGGCGTGAGCGTGTTTCCGACCGCGTGGCCGGTGCCGGAGATCGTCGGCCAGGACATCGGCGCCGGCTTCGCCGCTGCGCCGAAGCTGTAGGTCCAGAAGAACTCGTCGCTCTTGACGAAGGCGTGCATGTAGCCGCAGGAGGAAGGGCATCCCAGCTGTGTCACGTACCTGGAGATCACCTGCCACTTCTGGTTCTGCGTCAGGTCGGCAAGCGCCATGTCGGCCGGCACCGGCAGGATCTCGTTCGGCGCGCCGAAGGGACCCCAATCGCTGCCGACGGGGGTGTCCGAGGTGGACGCGGGGCAGTGGCTCGAGGGGGCGCCGCTGAACAGCGGCGGGGCGGTGAAGGGCAGGCTCGGCGTCGAGCGGGCGGCGGGATC
>DATEXK010000197.1:0-4610 GCA_035257065.1 Gaiellaceae bacterium
GGCGGGTCGTCGGAGTCCGACTCGCGCGTGCGGCTCCAACGCCAGACTCCGAATGCGAGCACGGCTGCGCCGGCGATCACACCGCCGAGCGGAAGCCACCACGCAAGCAGGTCGAAACCCTTGTGCGAAGGCGCCGCGAGAATGCCCGCACCGAAATTCGTTACGAGCTCCGCGCGGATCTGATCGGCCGTCGCGCATTCGTCGATCCGCTTCTGGATGTAGACCTTGATGCGCGTCGCAGCGGCGGAGTCCGACTGGTCGAGTGTCGTGTGGCAGGTCGGGCACATGATCTGCCCTTCGAGATAGTTGAGCGACGTGCGCGGGTGCACGCACGCAGCAGCGGCGGGACCGGCGAGCGCGAGTGCGGCAACGACGACCGCCGCGAGCCGGAGGATCACGAGTGAAGCGCCGCCTCGACTCCGCGCCGGAACGCCTCCGTCTGGTTCACGACGGTGCCGACGATGTGGACGCCGACGAGCCTTCCCTGACGGTCGATGAAGTACGTCTCCGGCACCGCTGCCACGCCGTAGCGGTCGGCGATGCTGCCCGTTCGATCCAGGACGGTGGTGTACGTCACGCCGTGCTTCGAGAGAAACCGGTGCGCATCACTTGTCACGTCGTGCCAATCGACGCCGAGGAAGACGACGCCCTGCTTCGAGTACTCGTGCGACGCCTGCTCGAGCATCGCCGCCTCGCCCTTGCACGGGACGCACCAGGACGCCCAGAAGTTCAGCACCACGGGCTTCCCGCGGAGAGAGGCGAGGTCGACCGTTCCCGGCTTGTCGACCCGCTCGAGCTTGAACGTCGGAGCCGGCCCGCCGATCTTCGGGGGCGCGGTCCGGTGGGTCACACGCCAGACGAGCAACCCCAGCAGGCCCGCAACCGCCGCGAGCGCGACGACCTGGCCGGAGAGCTTGAGGACACGCATCAACTGGCGACGATATACACCGGCGTGCCGACATCGACGTGGTTGAAGAGCCATTCCGCCTGCGGGATGTGCATCCGGATGCAGCCGTGGGAGAGCGAGTACCCGATCGAGCCGTCCTCCGGCGTGCCGTGGATGCCCACGCCGGGCGAGCTGATCCCCATCCAGCGGGTGCCGAGCGGGTTGCCCGGGCCCGGCGGCGTCGGCTTCTCGCCCTTCGCCCAGGGCTCCGCCGGCGGATACCACCACGGGTTCTTCCACTTGACGACGATCTGGAAGCGGCCGAGCGGCGTCGGGTAGATGGTCTGCCCGGTGGCGACGGCGAACTGGCGCACCGGCCGCTGGCCGTTGTAGAGCGTGAGCCGATTCGAGCCTCGGCGGATGACGATCACCGGGCCGATGGACGTCTCCGTCACCTTCGGCGCCAAGGCCTTCGTCGGCACCGCGATCAGCGCCCGCGTCCCGTGCACCACCTCGTCCGACACGGTGGCAACGGTGGCGCTGCGATTGACGCGCAGTCCGACGACCGACGGCGTGACGACGGGCTTGTAGCTGCGAAAGAGGAGCCTCGAATCGGCCGGCTTGCGATCGAACCGTGCGGCAATCCGCCCGACGAACGTCTCGACGGCGGTCTTGCTGACGGAGGCGCGCAGGCCGAGCTCCGTGTTCGGCGCCACGGTCAGCGCCTTCGCAACGGCTGTGTCGGCCGGAACCGTCGACCCGAGCAGGTCGGGCGTGACGGTGATCTTCGTGCGTGCGATCCGGAGGACGACCGGCCGCTGGAAGGCCGTCAGCACCGCCTGGATCGCAACGTCCGGCGCCAGCCCGCCGACCGCGACGCCGCCCACGGTGACGCCGTCGGGAACGACCCCGGCCGGGGCGGTCGTCGTCCCGGTGGTCGTGGTCGTGGTCGTGTCGGTCGGGGTCGTGGTCGTCGGCGGCGGCGTATCCGCGAGCACGGACGCAGCCAGGACGCCCGACGCAAGAGCGGCGAGCAGAGCCGAAAGCGTAAGGGTGGCGCGTCGTTTCACGAGGCTAGGAGCGGGCGGCGAGGATCCGGGGATCGTCGGTGATGATACCGTCGATACCGCTTTCGACCAGGGTATTTGCGAGCGCAGCATCGTTCACGGTCCAGACGTACACCGCCGCTCCGCTCGCGTGGCAGGCGGCCACGGCGGCCGGCGAGGCGACCGCCCAGTTGAGCGTCGCGGCCTGCGCGCCTACTGCCCGGAGCCAACGAGGAAGCCGCTTCGGCGCAAGCGCGCGCAGGACGGCCAGCCCGGGCCGCACGGCCGGACGGAGCAGCCTGCGCTCGGTCGCCCCCAGGCGGTCCTCCGGGTAGGTGAACGACCGCGGCAGCTCCGCCTCGGCAAGGGCGAACGCGCGCAGGATCGGCAGCGAGAACGAGCTCACGAACGCACGCGAGTCGAGGTCGTGCCGGCGAAGCGCGTCGACGATCGCCGTCTCGTTCCCCCCGACCTTCACGTCGACCTGTACGGCGAGACCAAGCCGATGGATCTGCTCGAAGGCATCGTCGAGCAGCGGCGCGTCGCGCGGGACGTCCGGCCCATGGGCGAGCACGAGCTCGCCGTCTTCGCGTCGCAGCACGTCGACCTCGACCGCGTCCACGCCTGCTGCGGCCGCTGCGTCGATCGCGGCCAGGCTGTTCTCGGGTGCGAGCGCAGCGGCGCCTCGATGGCCGACGCGGACAACGCCGCACTCTCCCCGACGAAGCTCGAGCGGCATCACGTGCGGCGGATGACGACCACGGCGACGTCGTCACCGAGCTCGCCGCCCGCGAAGCTGCGGCAGCTTTCCGTGACGGCGACCGCCAGCTCGCGCGGCGCGAGCTCGTGACGTGCCGTGAGCAGGGCGTCGAGGCGCTCGACACCGTAGAGCTCACCCTCGCGACGCGCCTCGATCACGCCGTCGGTGTAGACGACGAGCACCGAGCCGTGCGGCAAATCGGCGTGGACCGCCTCGTACTCCTGCGCGGCGTCGATACCGAGCACGAGCCCCGACGCTTCCAGCCCCCGCACGCTTCCGTCGGGCAGCACGAGGCGCGGAGCGGGATGCCCCGCGCTCGCACACGATACGGTGCCGTTGACGCCGTCGACCGCGAGATAAGCCATCGTGATGAACTTGCCGGACGCGATCTCGTCGACGACCACGTCGTTTGCCGACGCGAGGAAGTCGCCCGGCTCCGGATGCTCGCGCGCCAGGGACCTGAAGACGAACTTCGCCATCGCCATGTCGGCGGTCGCTTCGACTCCGTGGCCGGTCACGTCGCCGAGCACGACCGCGAGACGACCGTCGTCGAGCGTCAGGAAGTCGTAGACGTCGCCGCCGACGTCGAGGTGCGCGGACGACTGGTACACCTCGCCGACCTCGAGACCGGCGACGTCGGGCTGTGCGCGCGGCAGCAGAGAACGCTGCATCGTGTCCGCGAACTCCTTCTGCTGCTGGTACAACCGCGCGTTGTCGATCGCGAGCGCGGCCTGACCTGCAATTGCAAGCGCTGCGTCCATCGTCTCCGCGGTGATCGGGCTGCCGGGACGGAAGGAGAAGATGCTGAGCGAGGCGATCACCTCGGCCGGCGTCCCCACCGGCACGACCGCACCCGTCCACCCCTTCTCGAGGAACGGTCCGAGCAACTCGTAGTCCCGCCCGATGCGATACGGCACGGCGTCGCGGTACAACCGCTGCGTCGACGCAGCACCGAACGGTTGTGGGCGGAAGAGAATCGTGCGCGCCGCGCCGACGAGCTGTCCATCCTTCACGTGCATCGCGCGCGGCAGCAGCTGCTCGCGGCGAGCATCGGGCATCTGGAGCACCGCGGCATCGACGTCGAGCACGTCAACCGCAGTCGCGGCGAGCGCCTCGAGCGTCGTCTCGAGCGAGAGACTCTGCGCGAACGAGCGCGAGATCTCGTAGAGCGCACGCAGACGCTTCGATGCCTCGCGTTCCGACGCCAGCGCAGATTCGCGCTGGGTGCTCAGCTCTTCGGTCTGCTCGTGCAACTGCGCGTTCTGGACAGCCACCGCGAGCTGGCCGGCGAGCGCCGCGAGCAGAGACGCTTCGTTCTCGGTCGGCCGGCGCCCGCGCTGCGGATAGACCGCGAGCAGGCCGATCACCTCGTCGCGGACGAGTAGCGGCACCGCAAGCGCCGCGTCGATCCCCGACTCACGCGCGGCGTCGCGCGCTTCCCGCAGCCGGTCGTCGGTCCAGGCGTCGGCCACCTCGACGACCGGACGGCCGCGGCCCGTTCCGAGCGCCACCTCGAGCAGGCGCTCCGCAACGCGCGCGTGCGGCCCCGCGAGACCGCGACCGGCCGCCGGGGTCAACCGGTTGTCAGACGCACGGAGATAGACGGCGACATGCTCGACCGCGAGGAGCTCGCCGAGACGGTCGACCGCGGCCTCGAGCGTGTGCGCAAGCGAGAGCTGGGCCGTGGCCTGTCCGACCACGGCAAGGAGCGCTCGCGTCCGGTCGAGGTCCACTGCGAGCGTCCGGGCGCGGGCACTCGCACGCAGCGCGTGCGCGACCCGCACGCCGAAGGTCGTCAGCCGCGCGATCTCCTCGGCGTCCGGCGCGTCGTCAGGCGCGAACAGCAGCTGCAGCACGCCGACGGCCGGCTGACCGAGCGGAAGCGTCGTCGAGACGCCGCACGGCGCCGGCAGGCGGT
>DATEXK010000198.1:0-8586 GCA_035257065.1 Gaiellaceae bacterium
CGCGAGCGCGTCCTCATCGGCGGCGGCCAGAGCGAGGCCTTCGCGGGCGGCGAGCCGGGCGAGGGTGACGGTCAGCACGTCCCGGTAGCTTCGCGTCGGCTCCTCGCGCTGTACATGTGGCTCGAGCTCGTGGTACACGCGCAGCAGCTCGCCGGCGCGCTCGGTCCCGAACAAGCGCTCGAGCTCGCGCCCGATGCCGCCGTTCCAGTCGATCAGCGTGCCGTAGCAGTCGAACGTCGCCCAGCGCGTGGCGGAATTGCGCTCCATATAGTCCGATCATGGCCGATGCGACGCACTACCGCTGGGAAGACATGCCGCGCGAGGAGCTGAGCTCGGAAATCGGGCGCAGGCTCATCACCGGCGACTCGATGATGATCGCGCACGTGTATCTCGCAAAGGGCGCGGTCGTCCCGAAGCACTCGCACCACAACGAGCAGATCACCTACATCCTCGAAGGCGTGCTGCGCTTCCGCCTCGGCGACGACGAGTCGCAACAGGTCGACGTCGCCGCCGGCGAGGTGCTGCACATACCCGCGAATCTGCCGCACACCGCGGTGGCGCTCGAGGACACCCTCGACGTCGACATCTTCTCGCCGCCGCGCGAGGACTGGCTCGACGGCAGCGACAGCTATCTCCGCGGCTGAGGAGGGGCAGTGATGGTCGAGGAGGCGCGGCTGGAGGAGGTGGGATCGGGTCTCGCGCCCGTGACCCCGGGCTGGTTCGTGGTCAACGTCGCTGAGTCGGCGTGGGCCCACAGCGAAGCGTTCGGGAGTCGCTGCGCGTTCGAGGGCAGCCCGCGCGTGCTCGTCGAGCGTCCCGACCTCGAGCCCCAGATGTTCCCGCAGATCGGGTTCACGCTCGCGGTGCTCGAACCGGGCAAACCGACCGGCATGTACCACGCCGAGTCCGGCCAGGAGGACTTCCTCGTTCTCGCAGGTGAGTGCCTGCTGTTGATCGCCGGCGCGGAACGGCGCCTGCGGGCGTGGGACTTCGTGCATTGCCCCGCCGGCACCGAGCACGTCTTCGTCGGAACGGAGGGAGCTCCGTGCGTGATCTTCATGACGGGCGCACGAACCGCCGGGAAGACCATCGTGTATCCGCGCTCTGAGCTTGCTTCCGCTCACGCCGCAGGCGTCGAGACGGAGACCGATGCGCCCCGCGAGGCCTACGCTCCGTTTCCAGCCTGGACGCTCGATCGCCCGGACGCCTGGGCCGCGTTGCCCTGGGCGTAACGGCTCTCAGGCCGCAGGCCGGAACGCAAGCAGCTCGGGGCCGTTGGCGTGCAGCCAGTCCCGGTGCACGCGCCAGTCGGGCCGCCGTGTCTCGAGCAGGTTCCAGAAACGGCGCGAATGATTCGGCTCGATGAGGTGGCAGAGCTCGTGCACGACGACATAGTCGAGCACGTCGTACGGCGCGAGCACGAGCCGCCAGTTGAACGAGAGCGTCCCGCGCGTCGAGCAGGAGCCCCAGCGCGTGCGCTGGTCTCTGATCTCGATGCGCGTGTAGACGACGCCGAGCTCCTGCGCCTCCTCCTCGGCAAGCATCGTGAAGAGCTCGCGCGCCGCACGACGCGCATCGGTCTCCGACACGTCGCGCGGGTCGAGTCCCAGCCGCGGACGTTGCTTGGCGCGCTCGGCGGCGATCCACTCCCGATGCGACTCGAGCACCCGCTGAATCTCCGCGTCGTCCATCCAGTGGGGGACGGTGAGCGTCGGCGGGTCGCCCCACGGCACCGTCAGGGTCCAGCGGCGCACGCGGCGCGAGCGCCGGACCTCGATCAGCTCGTCCACCGCCGAAACGCTAGCCGCACGACCGGCCGGCGAAACTAGGCCTCTAACCCTCGAAGCGGCGGAAGACGACACAAGCGTTGTGCCCGCCGAAGCCGAATGAGTTGTTGACGGCAACGCGGACGTCCGCCTTGCGCGACGTGTTCGGTACGTAGTCGAGGTCGCATTCGGGATCCGGGACCTCGTAGTTGATGGTCGGGGGAAGCACGCCCTCGTACACCGCGAGCGTCGCGAACATCGCCTCGATCGCGCCGGCTGCGCCGAGGCAATGCCCCGTCGCACCCTTCGTGCCGGACACAGGGATCTTGTACGCCTGCTCCTCACCCATCGCGAGCTTGATCACGCGCGTCTCGCTCGAGTCGCCGATCGGCGTCGAGGTCGCATGCGCGTTGATGTAGCCGATGTCCTCGGGCGTGACCCCGGCGTCGCCCATCGCCATCGTCAACGCACGCGCAGGATTGACGCCCGTCGGATCCGGCTCGGTGATGTGGCTCGCGTCGGCCGAGACGCCGTAGCCCACGATCTCGGCATAGATCTTCGCGCCGCGCGCCTTCGCATGCTCGAGCTCCTCCAGCACGAGCACGCCGCCCGCCTCGCCCATCACGAAGCCGTCGCGGCCTGCGTCGAACGGGCGTGACGCGCGTGCCGGTTCGTCGTTACGGCGCGACAGCGCACGCATCGCACCGAACCCGGCGATGCCGACCTTGTTGATCGCGGCCTCCGTCCCGCCGCAGAACATCACGTCGGCGCGGCCGAGCCTGATCGAGTCGGTGCCGTCGCCGATCGCCATGTTCGACGCGGCGCACGCGGTGCACTCCGACATCAAGGGGCCCTTGGTGCCGAGCTCCATGGACACCCAGCCGGCGCCCATGTTCGGAATGATTGCCGGGATCGCGAACGGGTTGACGCGGTCCGGGCCACGCTCGCGCAGCGTGTCGTGGCAGTCCTGGAACGACCTGAGCCCACCGATCCCGGTGGCGATCGCTGCGCCGACTCGGTCGGACTCCTTCGAGATGTCGAGGCCCGAGTCGGCCTCCGCCTGCCGCGCCGCGGCGACGATCAACTGGGCGAAGCGGTCCATGCGGCGCACCTGCTTGTGGTCGACCCAGTCGGACGGATCGAAGTCCTTCACCTCGCACGCGAAGGTCACCGGGAAGCCCGCGGTATCGAACTGCGTGATCGGGCCGGCGCCGGACGCGCCCGCGATCAGGTTCTCCCAACTCGAGCGCACGTCAAGGCCGAGCGGGGTAACCGCGCCCAGCCCGGTGATGACGACGCGCCGCCGCCCGTTCGATGAACCGTTGTACGCGCTCACATTCCCAGCCCCCCGTCCACGAGCAGCACCTCGCCCGTGATGAACGAAGCCGCGTCGGAACAGAGGAATCGTACCGCCCCGGCAACGTCCTCCGGTTCACCGAGGCGGCCGAGGGCGGTGTTCGTGAGCATCGCGGCGGTCGCTTCCTCGGGCAGCACCTCGGTCAGCTGCGTCTTGACGTAGCCCGGCGCGACGACGTTCGCGCGCACGTTTCGGCTGCCGAGCTCCTTTGCGAGGGATTTCGTGAAGCCGATGATGCCCGCCTTGGAGGCCGCATAGTTCGTCTGGCCCCAGTTGCCGTGCACCCCGACGATGGACGAGACGTTGACGATCGAGCCCGCGCGCTTCTTCATCATCGGGCGGCAGACCGCGCGGCAGGTGTAGAAGACCGACGAGAGGTTCGTGTCGATCACCGTGCGCCAATCGTCGTCCGACATGCGCGCCAGCAGGCCGTCGCGCGTCAAGCCGGCGTTGTTGACGAGAATGTCGAGGTCGCCGGCCTCTGCGACGAGCCGCTGCGCCTCCTCCGCATTCGACACGTCAGCCTGGACGGCGCGCCCGCCGAGCTCTGCAGCGAGCGAATCGGCTTCGTCCTTGCCCGAGCGGTAGCCGATCACCACCGTCGCACCGGCCGCCGCAAGCTCCCTCGCGATCGCTTGTCCGATACCGCGCGACGCCCCGGTGACGAGCGCCGTCTTCCCTTCCAGCGACGCGAACGTCACGCTTCGGACAGCGCCTCGTGGAGCTTGTCGAGCGAGGCGAGATTGTTCACCGAAACGGCCTTCACGCTACGGTCGATGCGCTTGACGAGACCGCTCAGCACGTTGCCGGGACCAACTTCGACGAACGTGCGCACGCCTTCGCGCATCAGCTCGGTCGCCGCCTGCGTGAACCGAACGGGCGCCGTCAGCTGATCGACGAGCAAGGGGCCCATGCGCTGTGCAGACTCGACCCGCGCGGTGACGGTCGACATGAACGGCGATACCGGCTCCTGGAAGCGCACGCGGTCGATCGCTGGGCGCAGCCGGTCGGCCGCGCGTGCGACGAGCGGCGAGTGGAACGCGCCGGAGACCTTCAGCTTGACCGCGCGGCGCGCGCCTTCCTCTTGCGCACGCTCGCAGCACTCGTCGACCGCGTCGTTCTCGCCGGAGACGACGATCTGGCCGGGACAGTTGTAGTTCGCCGGCCACACGCCGAGGATCTTGCGACAGAGCGTCTCGACGACCTCATCCTCGAGCCCGAGGATCGCCGCCATCGACCCGGGATGCATCGCAGCGGCCTCCGCCATGGCGATCCCGCGCTCGCGGACGAGCTCGAGCGCCTCCTCGACGGTCATCGACCGTGCTGCCGCGATCGCCGCGAACTCACCGACCGAGTGACCGACGACAAAGTCGGGCTCGATGCCGCGCGCGCGGATCGCGGCGAGCATGGCGAGGGACGTGGCGACGAGCGCCGGCTGCTGCACGGCGGTGTCGACGAGGTCGTCGCCCGAGCCGCGGAAGCACAGGTACTCGAGATCGAGCCCGGATGCCAGGCTGCCCCGCCGGTAGACGTCCATCGCCTCGGGCACGGCCTCCGCGATGTCGAGCCCCATCCCGGCCTCGATCGAGCCCTGGCCCGGGAAGCAAAACGCAATCTTGTTGGCGGTCGATGCCATCAGGCGGCCATCTCCTTCGTCCAGCGAATCAGAGCCGAACCCCACGTCAGTCCTGCACCCATCCCGGTCATCAACACGAGCTGGCCGGGCCGAAGGCGTCCGTCCGCCGCCGCATCGGCGAGGGCGAGCGGAATCGATCCGGACGAGGTGTTCCCGTACCGGTCGACGTTGATCACCACTCGATCAGACGAAACGCCGAGCTTCTTGGTTGCGTGATCGATGATCCGCATGTTGGCCTGGTGGGGAATGTAGAGATCCACGTCGTCGATCGAGACTTCGCACTTCGCCAGCAGATCCTCGGCCGACTGGACAAGGATGCGGGTCGCGAACCTGAAGACTTCCCGCCCGTTCATCTTGACGTATTTCTCGGACTCGTCGAACCGTCGGGAGCCGCTGCCGGGTAGCCAGAGGTTCTCGCCGCCCGCGCCGTCGGCGCCGAGCTCGAAACCGACGAAGCCCTGCTCGGGCACCGTCTCGAGGACAACGGCGCCCGCCCCGTCCCCGAAGAGGACCAGCGTCGAGCGATCCTCCCAGTCGAGAATGCGTGAGAGCAGGTCGCCGCCGACGATGAGCGCCCGGTGCGCGAGGCCGCCGGCGACCATCGCGTAGCCCTGGGCGAGGGCATAGACAAAGCCGGTACAGCCCGCCGAGAGGTCGTAGGCCGCAGCGCTCGTCGCCCCGAGCCGGTCCGCGAGGATGGCCCCGGTGGACGGAAACGCCATGTCGGGCGTGACCGTCGCGACGATCAGCAGGTCGATGTCCGCGCCCTCGAGGCCCGCCTGAGCGAGAGCCTTGCGGCACGCCGGCAGCGCGACGTCCGAGAGCGCCTCCTTGTCGTCGGCCATGCGGCGCTCGCGGATGCCGGTGCGCTCGACGATCCACTCGTCGGAGGTGTCGACGAGCCGCGCGAGCTCGTCGTTCGTAACGATCCGGTCCGGCACCCTGCTGCCGAGACCCGTGATCGATACCGGCCTGCCCGCTGCCGCGGTCCCGATCATTCGCCGACGAAGACGGTGAGAACGGCCTGCGCAGCAAGCTCGTCACCGACGAGCGCGCGCCCTTCCCCCTTTGCGATCGGGCCACGCACGCGCGTGAACTCGCAGATGAGCGTGAGCACGTCTCCCGGCTCGACGATGCGCTTGAACCGGCAGTCGTCGATGCCCGCGAAGAACGGAACCTTGCCGCGGTTCTCCTCGGCAGCAAGGACGGCGACTGCGCCGGCCTGCGCGATCGCCTCGATCGTGAGGACGCCCGGCATGACCGGCCGCCCGGGGAAGTGGCCGGGGAACCACCAGTCGTCGGGCCGGATCAGCCGGCGGCCGACGACACGCTTGCCGGGCTCGAGCTCGAGGATCTCGTCGACGAGCAGGAACGGAGCACGATGCGGGATGAGGGACTCGATCACGTCCCGGCCGAACGGTGCGACGGGGGCCAGACCCGGGCGAAAGTCATTGTCCCGCATCTGGCCCCCGTCCTGTCTGCTGTTTCTTTGGGCCTTCGGCCCGGCGGAACGTCACGCGACCTCCCGCTCTTCGAGGCGTTCGCGCAGGCGATTGCGGCCGCGGTGCGCGTGACACTTGGCCGTGCCGACCGGCATGCCTGCGGCCTCCGCGATCTCCTCGAACGAATAGCCGAGTGCGTCCTTGAGCAGAACGATCTGCGCCTGCTGCGGCGAGACGTCCGCGAGCGAATCGCAGAGCTCGCGTCGCAGCTCCGACATGCCGGCGGCGCGCAGCGGATCGTCGTCCGGCCCGGAGCTGAGGTCGTCGCCGAGGGGCTCGTGCACGCGCACCTTGCGACGCTCGGCCGCGTCGCGACAGGTGTTGACCACCAGACGATGCAGCCAGGTGGAGAACTGTGAGTCGCCGCGGAACTGGTCGAGGCGCACGCAGAGCTTCGCGAGGGCCTCCTGCGCGGCATCGCCGGCATCCTCGGGATCGTGGAGGAGACGGCGCGTGAGGCGCTCGACCTTCGGCGCATGCCGGGCGCACAACGCTTCGAGCGCGAGCCGGTCGCCGTCCTTTGCGCGTGTCACCAAGATCGGGTCGCTCAACCTCTCGTAGGCGAGGCTGCGGTTCTGCCGCAGCTCCAACGTGATCGGACGGGCTCTCCCGCTGAGCGGCTGCACGGCAGGTCTAGAGGCCTGATGCGGATTGGCCGCACGCACGGCTGGTGTGCCAAACGCGGCGCGCTTCGCCCGCCTCCGGCTTGAACGTAGAAACCGCTATGTCCTGCACCGGAGTCGACCGAATCGCTTGGTCTGACCCATCCCCGCACGCACGTCTAATCCACATCAAGCCTCTAGTCTAGTCGGGCGTGTCGGACCTGATCCCCGAGCTCGTGACGCCGCTGCTGCGCGGGCGGCTCGGACGGCCCTACCGCTTCGTCGAAGCGTGCCCCTCGACGCAGCGCCTGCTCGGCGAGGACGACCCCGAGGGGACGACCGTCGTCACCGACCACCAGACGCACGGACGTGGGCGGCTCGGCCGGATCTGGGAGGACACGCCGGGCCGATCGATCCTGATGTCGGTCCTCCTCCGTCCGCGACCGCCGATGCCGTTGTGGCCCGAGCTCTCGCTCGTCGCCGGGGAGGCCGTAGCGCGGGCGCTACGCAGCGAAACGGGCATCGACGCGAGCCTCAGGCATCCGAACGACGTCGTCGTCGCGGGCCGAAAGCTCGTCGGCGTCCTGCCGGAGGCGCGCACGGGCCGCGTCGTGCTCGGGATCGGCGTGAACGTCAACCAGCCGGCCGACGAGCTCCCGACCGAGACCGCGAAACCGCCGACCTCGGTGCGCGTCGAGCTCGGCCGGGAGATCGAGCGGGCGCCGCTCCTCGCCGCGATCCTCGCCGAGCTCGAGCTGGGCTACGACACCTGGGCCGCGCCGTACGCCAATCGGTAAGCCGCCGATACACTCGTTGCGACTGTGAATGGGCGCGCCGCTCGTGCTCTGATCGCCGCAGCGGGGGTCATGCTCGCGGCGCTTTTGCTCGCGGGCGCGACCTCCGCCGCAGGGTCGACCGCAGCGAAGCCCCGGGTGCTCGCGATCCGCTTCGGACCGGATCTCGAGGTGAACCCGGTCACGCAGGACTACCTCACGCACCAGCTCTCCCAGGCAGCCTCGAAGCACTACGACGCAGCGGTGATCCTGCTCGACACGCCGGGCGGGCTCTCGAGCTCGATGAAGACGATCTATACGGCGGAGCTGAACGCGAAGCTGCCGGTGATCGTCTACGTCTCGCCCGACGGGGCGCGGGCGGCGTCGGCGGGTGTCTGGATCTCCCAGGCCGCCGACGTGCTCGCGATGGCGCCGACGACGAACATCGGCTCTTCGACGCCCATCGACTCGAGTGGAGCGAACCTCGGCTCCGACCTGCGGCGCAAGGTGATCAACGACGCGGCGGCGTCACTCACGGCTCTCGCTGCGGCGCATCACCGCAACACGACGTGGCCCGCGAAGGCGGTGCGTGTGGCGTCCAATCTGACCTCCTCCGAGGCGTTGCACATGAACGTGATCGACCTCGTCGCTCCGAGCCTGCCGGCGCTGCTCGACAAGCTCGACGGCTACCACACGAAGGACGCCGAACGGCCGTACACGCTGCACCTGGCCGGCGCGCAGGTCGACACCGTGAAGCCCGGGTTCTTCACGCGCCTGCTGAACGCGACGATCGATCCGACCATCATCAGCCTGCTCTTCCTCGCCGGGATCGCGGGCATCGGCTTCGAGATCTTCCATCCCGGGGTCGTGTTGCCGGGCGCGCTCGGCGGGATCGCATTTCTGACCGCGCTCTTCGGCTTCTCGGTACTCCCGATCTCCTGGAGCGGCCT
>DATEXK010000199.1:0-4802 GCA_035257065.1 Gaiellaceae bacterium
GAAGATACAGCGTCGTCCCGGCGACGAGCAGCTTGCAGTCGATGTTCCCGCCGAAGCACCGCGGCGGAATCGTCGAGTGCACGCCCGGCTCGGGTGGCGGCATGCCGATCACGCCGAGGAACGGCGCGAGTGAGACGGTGACGCCGCGGTCGTCGGTGGCCGTCTCTCCGTCGAGCGCCCAGAGGAAGAGCTCGCGGTGCGCGAACGTCGCGCCCCACGATCTCGGCGTCACCTCGTCGATCCGCACGACGAGCGTCTGGCCGGCGCGCGCGCCCCGCACCTCGATTGGCCCGGTGAGCGCATGCCCGTCGTGCAACGCTACGTCGCGCTCGAAGAGCTCGCCGTCGGCGTCCCACCGCCAGCCCGCGTTGAGCGCCTGAAAGCGAACGCTGTCGCCGGGATCGACTGTCAGCACCGGCGGCAGGGCCGACGAGAAGTACCCGTGAACCGTGTCCTCGCCAAGCCGAATCTCGTGAATCACGCGCACCGCCCCCGTCGCGGAGCGAAACTTGTTCCGCGCAGCAGTGATACGTCCGGCCGGGAGCACACGAAGAAGGGGGCCCACGGGGGAAACATGGTTTCCCCCGTGAAGCGAGCGCAGCGATGCGTCACGTCTTTGGTTCCTGAATCCACGCATCTGCCGGTGCGAGCAGCACACGCAGCCCGACACGGTTGCCCTCCTCGTCGCGGAACTCCCACAGCGAGACCGCCTGGTCGTCGTCCTTCACCTTCGGTGCGATTCCGGCGGGGAGATAGCCGCCCTGGACGCGGCGCTCGGCGTCCCAGACGCCGACGGCGTTCGGGTCGTGCTCGTTCTCGGGCTCCGGCACGAGTGCGAGCCGGCGCCCCGGCGCGAACCCGTCGTCCTGCAGCGCGTCGCTGCGATACGAGGAGCCCGCGAGCTTCACGACGCGCAACGGTCCGTCGTTCCAGCGCAGCGCCTCGCCCGTCGCCGCGTCGCGCAGCCAGTAGCCCGACTCGCCGCGCTCGAGCCACACGCGCAGGCGCTCGGGTGGTGCTCCATCACTAGAACGCGAGGAGCTTTCGGCAGGCATCCACCACCCGCTCCACCGACGGCATGTACGCGTCCTCGATCTTCCAGTACGGATACGGCACGTCGTAGCCCGTGACGCGCAGCACTGGCCCGCGGAGGTCGAGAATCCCTTTCTCGGCGAGGATGGCGGCGAGCTCCGCGCCGAAGCCCGCCGTGCGCGGCGCCTCCTGGACGATCACGACGCGGCCGGTCTTCGCGGCAGACGCGAGCAGCGCATCCTCGTCCAGCGGCTTCAGGCTGCGGATGTCGAGCACCTCGATCGACGCGTCCTCGACAAGCGCGTCCGCCACGCGCTCGCAGAGCGGCACCATCGCGCCGTACGCGACGAGCGTGATGTCGTCGCCCTCGCGCGCGAGCCGCGCTTTGCCGAGCGGCACGACGTAGTCGCCTTCCGGAACCTCGCCGCGCTCCGCGCGGTAGATCAGCTTCGGCTCGAGGATGACGACGGGGTCAGGATCGCGGATCGCGGCGGCGAGCAGCCCTTTCGCATCGGCAGGCGTCGAGGGAATCGCGACCTTGATGCCCGGCGTGTGCACGTAGTACGCCTCGGGCGAGTCGTCGTGCAACTCGGGCGCGCGTACGCCGCCCCCGTAGGGCATGCGCACGACGAGCGGGAACTCCATGCCGCCGCCCGTTCGCCAGTGGTAGCGGCCGACATGCGTGATCAGCTGGTCGAGGCACGGATACGCGAACGCGTCGTACTGCATCTCGCAGATCGGCCGCCAGCCCGCCATGCAGAGGCCGACGGCCGCGCCGAGCATCCCCGCCTCGGCGAGCGGCGTGTCCACGCAGCGGTCGACGCCGAAGCGCTCTTGCAGGCCGGCGGTCGCGCGGAAGACGCCGCCCGACCGGCCGACGTCCTCTCCCATCACCAGCACCGAGTCGTCGCGCGCGAGCTCCGTGTGGAAGCAATCGTTGATCGCCTCGATCATCAGGAGCTCAGCCAAGGTGGCCTCCGAGGATCCGCCGGAGCTCGGCGAGATCCTTCGCGAGCGACGCAGGCGGGTTCGCGTACGCGTGCTCGAACACGAGCCCGAGGTCGGGATCGGGCTCGGCCTCCGCTTCGGTCATCCCCTGTCGGATCGCTTCGAGCGACTCTGCCTTGATCGCCGCCTCGAGATCGTCGTGCAGCACCCCGTGCCGGTGCAGATAGCGCTCGTAGCGCCCGAGGCACTCGTTTCGCTTCTCCTGCTCGACACGCTCGAGATCGATGTACACGCGCGGATCGTCGGCCGTCGCATGCGGCGCAGCGCGGTAGCTCACCGCTTCGATGAACGTCGGCCCGCCGCCCTCGCGGGCGCGCTCGACCGCCTCGCGCGTGGTCTCGTACACGGCGAGCACGTCACCGCCGTCGACGCGCACGCCGGGCATGCCGTACCCGGCCGCTTTGTCGGCGAGCGTCTCGGCGTGCGTCTGCGCGGAGAGCGGCGTCGAGATCGCCCACTGGTTGTTGTTGCAGAAGAGGATGAGCGGCGCGCCTTTGACGGCCGCGAAGTTCGCGCCCTCGTGGAACGCGCCTTCGCTCGTCGCGCCGTCCCCGAAATACGCGATTGCGCACGCGCGCTCGCCCTTCAGCTTCTTCCCCCAGGCGAGCCCGGCGGCGTGCGGAACCTGCGTCGCGATCGGCACGCAGATCGACGCGACGTTGTAGTCGGCCGGGTTCCACCAACCCGCGGGATGCCCGCGCCACCAGTGCAGGATCGTCGCCGGCGGGATGCCGCGCAGGAGTCCGATCGCCGACTCGCGGTAGCTCGGAAAGATCCAGTCACATTCCTCGAGTGCGTGCACCGAGCCGGCCTGCATCGCCTCGTGGTTCCAGAAGATCGCGTACGTGCCGATGCGTCCCTGGCGGTGATAGACGAGCGCGCGCTCGTCGTAGGTGCGCAGCAGCACCATCGAGCGATAGAGGTCGAGCAGCTCCTGCTCGCCGAGCCCGTCGACCTCGCGATCCTCGTCGAGGACGCTGCGCAGTCCGTGCTCCCCGTGGGCGACGTGGGCCATCGCGCGGAAGCGTAGTTGTTCGGTTAGACGGGCGCGGGAGGACTACACCAGGACCGAGACGGCCGCGCGCTCGGCTTCGAAAACGGCGCTCTCGACGTCGCCGAGGTCTTCACCGTCTACGTGCAACGGCATCGGGTGGTCGCACACGATCTCCAGCCTGTCGAGGTCGTGGCCGTACAGCACCGGGCCGCTCCGCGCGTGGCCTGTCAGCAGCGCGGTCGCCACACGCACGAGCGATCGTCGGTGAATGTGGACGGGCGCGACGAAGTCGAGCCCGAGCTCGAACTCGGCCCCGGGGATGATCGGCAGCGGGATCCACTTCGCATACGTGTACGGCGACGCGTTGGCGACGAAGACGAACGCCGCACGCCCGATGTCCTTCAGCTCGAGCACGGGCTCGAGCCGGCCGCGGTGGGCGGCGAGCACGCGCACCACGGCGAGCGCGAACGAGAGATCGCCGGGCCGCTTGCCGTCTTCACGACGGCCCATCTCGTCGACGCGCCGGACTGCGGCCGCGTCGAGGCCGATGCCCGCGTTGAACGCGAAGCGACGGCCGTTCACGCGGCCGAGCGTGATACGCCGGGTGCGACCCTGCTCCATCGCGTCGGCGAGCCGGCGTGCGGCCGCGAGCGGATCCGCCGGCAGGCCGAGCGCACGCGGCAGCACACTCGTCCCGCCACCCGGCAGGAACCCGATCGGCACGTCGGTGTCGAGCCCGTTCAGCGCCTCGTTGAAGCCTCCGTCGCCGGAGAAGACGATCACCGCCTCGCAGCCGCCCCGGCAGGCTTCGCGCACGAGCTCGGTCGCGTGCAACGGATGCTCCGTCTTGACGACGGTCAGCTCGGCGGCGCGGCGGAGCTCTGCCTCCACGGCCGCGAGCTTCGCCTCGCTGACGCGCGTGGCGAACGGGTTGACGATAAGAACGGCGTGCACCCACACCACACTGCCCGTGCGGACAGCCGACATGCAACTCCGACCGCCCCGGCAGCGCCGGGTGTAAGCCCAGTTACCATGGGCCGAACGATCGTTCGGAAGGAGCGCCGATGGCGGCAGTGGAGATTCCCCGGGACGAGCAGGCATTTCTCGAGTACGTCCAGGCCGGCGGCCAGGTCGAGACGACCGACTGGCTCCCCGAGGACTACCGCCGGAAGCTGATCAAGTTCATCGAGATGCACGGCAACTCCGAGCTGATGGGCGTGTTGCCGGAGCGGGAGTGGATCCTGCGCGCGCCGACGCTGCAACGCAAGCTCGCGCTCACCGCGAAGGTGCAGGACGAAGTCGGGCACGCGCAGCTGATCTACCGCGTCGTCGAGGACCTCGGCAAGCCGCGCGAGCAATGCCTCGCCGACCTCGTCGACGGCAAGGCGAAGTTCCACAACGTGTTCCACTATCCGACGAGAACGTGGGGCGACGTCGGGGTGATCGCCTGGCTCGTGGACGCGGCCGCGATCATCAGCCAGAAGGCGCTGCTCAAGTGCTCGTACGCGCCGTACGCGCGGATCATGAAGAAGATCTGCTGGGAGGAGTCGTTCCACATCCTCCACGGCCGCGACGTGATCCTCGCCCTGGTCACCGGCACGCCTGCCCAGTTCGAGCTCGTGCAGGAGGCGGTGAACCGCTGGTGGGGTCCGTTGATGCAGTTCCACGGGAATCCCATCCCGAAGGAAGAGGACCCGATGTTCCAGTGGCGGATCAAGTCGCAGGGCAACGAGGAGGCGCGCCAGCAGTTCCTCGAGGGCTACGTGCC
>DATEXK010000200.1:0-3101 GCA_035257065.1 Gaiellaceae bacterium
GAACGCGACGCTCGCGCAGCCGAGACGTTCGGCGGCCGCTGCGATCTCCTCCGGCGCGGCTGCGTCCGCGAGCGTGTCCAGCTCACGCGACTTCGAGATGTTCCAGTTCTGGCAGAACCGGCAGGCCAGGTTGCAGCCTGCGGTGCCGAAGGAGAGAACAGCGCTCCCGGGCAGGAAGTGGTTGAGCGGCTTCTTCTCGATCGGGTCGACGCAAAAGCCGCTGGATCGGCCGTAGGTCAACAGCACGACTCCATCCCCTTCGCATCCGCGCACGAAGCAAAAGCCGCGTTGCCGCGCGCGCAGCTTGCACGCGCGCGGGCAGAGGTCGCACTGGACCCGCCCGTCCTCGAGGCGGTGCCAGTACCGGGTCACGACCGGCGTTGCGCGCACTATCGCCTCCTCCTTCCCCTCGCTCCGACCGAGGCGACGAGCCGTCCGACGTCGGTAATCGAGAGCAGCCCGACGACGAGGCCGTCGTCGAGCACGAGCGCGCGCCCGGGCGACTCCGAGCCGAGCTCGCCGAGGGCGTCGATGAGTGGCTCGTTCTCCCGCAGGTGCGGTACGTCGTCGAATAGGAGCATGCAGTCGCAGACGCGCGTCCGTGTCCACGCGTCTCGCGGCACGTGCGCGACCGCCGCGAACCGGAGCAGGCCGACCACGCGGCCGCCGTCGATGACGGGGTACGTGGTGAAGCGGTGCTCGCGGGCGACGCCGTCCATGAACTCCTCGAGCGATGCGTCCGCGGCGACCGTGACCGGCATCCGCACCATGGCATCGCGGACGCAAAGACCGCCGAGGGCGTCGCGGAGCAGCCCATACCGTCCCTCCGCGGCTGCCGCCTGGAGCAGGAACCAGCCGACGAACGCAAGCCAGGCACCGCTCCAGGCGCCCTGGCCGATGAAGAAAACGACGCCGAGCGCGATCAGTAGATACCCGAATCCGCGTCCCACGCCTGCGGCGACGCGGGTGGCCCAGCCGAAGTCCTTCCTCGTCCGCCAGAGCAGCGCGCGGAGGACACGACCGCCGTCGAGCGGCAGTGCCGGAAGCATGTTGAACACGAGCAGGATCAGGTTGATGTAGCCGAGCCACGCAACGACCCCGTCCACCGCCGACCCGAGGCCGCCCACAACCGCGACGCCGACGAACGCGCCGCCGAGCAGCGCCGAGACGAGCGGCCCGGCAAGCGCGACCTTCAGCTCCGCTGCAGCCGACGGAAACATCCCCTTGAACTGCGCGATTCCACCGAACAGCCAGAGGGTGATGCCCTCGATCTCCATCCCCTGCCGCCTCGCCTCCACGGCGTGACCGAGCTCATGGAGCAAGAGCGAGCCGAAGAAGGCGAACGCCGCTACGACCGCCATCGCCAGATACGTCGCCCGCGCAAGATGCGGGCTCTGCGACGGAAAGACCGCGTCGGCGAGCGTCCAGGCGATGAGCGCGAAGACGATCAGCCAGCTCCAGTTGATACTGATCCGGACGCCGGCGATCCGGCCGAGCGAGAGCGAGGGACTCACAGGGGCTCCGGTCCCTGCCCGACGAGCTCTGCGACGCTTGTGATCCGCGCGCCGTACACCGTGCGCAGGTACTCGAGCGCGTCCTCCTCGTCGACGCCCTCGAAGGCGCAGACCGCGTCCCGCGGAACGGCGATCGCGTAGCCGCGGATCAGCGCCCCATAGGCGGAGTGGCGCACGCAGATGTGAGTGTGTTGCCCGGCAAGCACGACCTCGTCCACTCCGAGCCCGCGCAGCCGCTCGTCGAGGTCGGTGCCGTCGAACGCGCCGTACGAGCGCTTCGGTGAGACGAGCTCGAGCTCGCCCGGATGCGACTCGAGTGCCGCGATCACCTCCGCCCCCGGGGTGCCCGCCATCGCGTGCTCTCCCCAGACTCTCAGCTCGGGATCGCCGGGCACGTGCGCGTCGTTGGAGAAGACGACCGCCCAGCGTTCCTTCCTGGCGTACTCGAGTAGTTCCTGCAGCGGCGCGACGATCGTCTGCGCGCGAGGGTTGGCGAGAGCGCCGTGCACGAAGTCGTCCAGCATGTCGATGATGACGAGAGCCTTCATCGGGCCTCCTTTCCGCTGGTCCGATCCACCTGCAGCGCCTGCAACGCATCGGGGTGTGCGCTGATCGCCGCGCTTTGACGCGCCGCGCCAAATCAGCAAAGGAGATCAGGGCGTCGCCGACCTCGACGGATATCAGTGCCGTCCCCGATGGTGTGCGCCTGCGCGGTGGAGATTGAAGCAGCGACGGCACACGGTTCGACGGAAAGGAGGAGCGAGTGAGCGATCTCAGCGAGTGCATCGTGGAGGCGACGGCGCTGCTCGAGTCGCACGACGAGGCCAAGGCTTTGCAGGTCCTCCGCGACGCGTTCGACGCGAGCCACGACCCTGGGCTGCTGGCGGAGATCCATGAGTTCGCGACGCAGGCGCACGAGTCGTCACGCGGCTTCCACAAGATCGAGTGGCACAGACTCATGATCGAGACCGAGCCGCAGACGGCGTCTCCCGCATCGACGTAGTCACCGCCGCCGCGTGGCTGGAGCCGACGTCCGTCTAGTCTCTGCCCGGTGACAGCTCCGACAGGGCGGCCGCTACGAAGCGGGAAGCTTCCTGCCGAGCTTCTGGCCGATCTCCTGGCGGAGCTTCCAGCCGCGCCTCCGGAGCTCCGGCTGAAGCCGCGCGTCGGCGAGGATGCCTGCGCGATCGAGATCCCCGCCGGCATCCTGATCGCTGCGACCGATCCGATCACGCTCAGCAGCGTGGAGATCGGGCGGTTGGCGGTGATCGTCAACGCCAACGACCTGGCAGTGACCGGCGCCCGCCCGCGCTGGTTCCTCGCGGTCATCCTCGTCCCTCCCGGCACCGGCGAGTCCGTCGTCCGGGACCTCTTCGCAGCGGTGGGAGTGGCGCTCACCGAGGTCGGCGCCTTCCTCGTCGGTGGGCATACCGAGGTGACCCCGGTCGTCACCCGGCCGATCGTGATCGGCCAGATGCTCGGCTTGGCGGAGGCCGGCCGGTTCGTGGCCACCGGCGGAGCCGTTCCCGGAAACGTCGTCGTCCAGGTCGGGCCCGTTCCCATCGAAGGCGCGGCGGTGCTGGCCCA
>DATEXK010000201.1:0-9336 GCA_035257065.1 Gaiellaceae bacterium
TCGGCGAGGGCCTCGCCGTCGCGTTCAAGGTCGAGTCGCACAACCACCCCTCCGCGGTCGAGCCGTTCCAGGGAGCCGCCACCGGCGTCGGCGGCATCCTGCGGGACATCATCGCCATGGGCGCGCGGCCGGTCGCGCTGCTCGACGGGCTCTGGTTCGGGAAGCCCGACTACCACTTCTCGCGCGCCGTGGGCGGGATCGGCCACTACGGCAACTGCGTCGGCGTGCCGAACGTCGGCGGCGCGACCGTCTTCCACGAGGCGTACGCCGGCAACTGCCTCGTCAACGCGATGTGCGTCGGCCTGATCGACTCGGGGAGGCTCCAGTCGGCCAAGGCGCAGGGCCCGGGGAACCTCGTCGTGCTCTACGGCGCGACGACCGGCCGTGACGGGATCGGCGGCGCCTCCGTGCTCGCAAGCCAGGAGCTCGGCGAGGACGACGCGGACAAGCGCCCGACCGTGCAGGTCGGCGACCCGTTCATGGGCAAGAAGCTGATCGAGGTCTCCATCGAGCTCGTGGAGTCGGGCCTCGTCGAGTCACTGCAGGATTGCGGCGCCGCGGGGCTCGCGTCCTCGCTCTCCGAGATGGCGGGCGACGGGATCGGGATCGACGTGCACCTCGACCGCGTGCCGCTGCGCGAGGAGGGCATGGAGCCGTGGGAGACCATGATCTCGGAGTCGCAGGAGCGGATGGTCGCGGTCGTCCGGCCGCAGATGCTCGACGCCGTCGCGAGCGTGTGCGCGCGCTGGGAGCTCGCGTGCACGCCGATCGGCGAGGTGACCGAGAGCGGCGAGCTGCGGGCGTTGCACGGCGGCGAGACCGTCGGCTCGATCCCCGCCCGGCTGCTCACCGACGAGTGCCCCCGCTATGAGATCGAGCAGCGCAAGCCCGACACGTGGGAGACCGCGACGCAGGCCGCGAAGCCGTTGAGCGCGGAGAATCGCGCCGACAAGACGTGGGTGTTCGAGCAGTACGACCAGCTCGTCGGCTCGCGCACCGTGCGCCGTCCCGGCTTCGACGCCGCCGTGCTCCGTCTCCGTCCTTCCCTGCGGGGCATCGCGGTCGCACTGCAAGGCCCGCGTCCGGGCGAGCTCGATCCGTTCGAAGCAGGCGTGCAGGCGGTGCTCGGCGCAGCGCGCAACGTCGCCTGCGCCGGGGGCGAGCCGATCGGGCTCACCGATTGCCTCAACTTCGGCAACCCCGAGAAGCCGGAGATCGCGTACGAGCTCGCGCAGGCGATCGAGGGCATCGCGCAGGCGGCCGAGGCGCTGGGCATCCCCGTCGTCTCCGGCAACGTGTCGCTCTACAACGAGACCGACGGTCGCCCGATCCCGCCGACGCCGGTCGTCGGCTGCGTCGGCGTCGTGCCGGACGTGCGATTCGTCCCCGGCCGCTGGCAGTCAGGTGACGTCGTGCTGCTCGCGCGGGCGCCCGAAGAGAGCCTCGCCGCCGAGGCTGCGTTGATCCGCTTCCTCTGGAAGGCCGCGCCGCTCTTGACGCTCTGCCATGACGTCGGCTACGGCGGGCTCGAGCACTCACTCGCCGAGGCCGCGCGCTGGAGCGGACGCGAGGCGGACGTCGAGCTGCCGGCCGAGCCGAGCCACGGCGCCGCGGTGCTCGCGATCGCGCCCGCGGAGCTCGAGCTGCTGGGCGCGCGTGGCTTCGTCGAGATCGGGCGGGTGGCGTAAGCCCATGTGCGGAGTCTTCGGCGTGTACGCGGCCGAGCGCGACGTCTCGCGGCTCACCTACTTCGGCCTCTTCGCGCTGCAGCACCGCGGCCAGGAGTCCGCCGGCATCGCCGTCTCCGAGCAGGGCCGCCTCACGGCGCTCCGCGACCTCGGCCTCGTCACGCAGGTGTTCGACGAGCAGAAGCTGCACGGGCTTCGCGGCCAGGTCGCGATCGGGCACACGCGCTACTCGACCACAGGCTCGTCGGAGTGGTCGAACGCGCAGCCGCTCGTGCAGCACGGCGCGGTGCGCACGATCGCGCTCGGCCACAACGGCAATCTCGTCAACGCGACCGCTCTGCGCGACGAGCTCACCGATTCGGGCGTCACGCTGCGCGCGACCTCCGACAGCGAAGTGATCGCGGCGCTGATCGCGAACGACGAGGCGCCACTTCTCGACGCGGTCGCAAACGCGATGCAGCGGCTCGACGGCGCGTACTCGATCGTTGCGCTCTCCGAAGGCAAGCTCGTTGCGTTCCGCGACCCGCACGGCTTCCGCCCGCTCGTGCTCGGGCGCATTCACGACGACTGGGTCGTCGCGTCGGAGACGTGTGCGCTCGACCTCGTCGGCGCGGAGTTCGTGCGCGAGGTGGAGCGCGGCGAAGCGATCGTCGTCGACGAGACGGGGCTGCGCTCGGTGCAGGCGGTCGAGCCTTCGTCCCCCGGCGCGCTCTGCGTCTTCGAATTCTTCTATCTCGCGCGGCCCGACACGAAGCTCGCCGGCGTCGAGGTGCACGGCGCACGCCTGCGCATGGGCGAGCGGCTTGCGCGCGAGGCGCCGGTCGACGCCGATCTCGTGATGCCGATTCCGGACTCGGGCACGCCGGCCGCGATCGGCTTCTCGCGCGCAACGGGGATTCCGTTCAGCGAAGGCGTGATCAAGAACCGCTATGTCGGCCGCACGTTCATCCAGCCCGACCAGGAGCTGCGCCGACAGGGCATCAAGCTGAAGTTCAATCCGCTCGCCGAGGTCGCGGGCAAGCGCGTCGTCGTCGTCGACGACTCGATCGTGCGCGGCAACACGACGCAGCAGATCGTGCTGATGCTGAAGGATGCGGGCGCGACGGAAGTGCACGTGCGCATCTCGTCGCCGCCGGTGATCGGCCAGTGCTTCTACGGCATCGATCTCGCCGATCCCGACGAGCTCATCGCCAACAAGAAGTCGATCGACGAGGTGCGCGACTACATCGGCGCGACGTCGCTCGCGTTCATCTCACATGACGGCCTCGTCGAGTCGACGCGCCGCCCCGAGTCGGAGCTCTGCCGCGCGTGTCTCACGGGCGACTACCCGACGACCGTGCCGCTGGAGCACGCGAAGCTCCGGTACGAGCCCGTCGTTCGCGGCTGAGAAGCGTTCGGGGGAGCCGAAGCTCCCCCGACGGAGGCGGTGCTACTGCTCGAGCACGCGGCTCGCCTTCGCGACGCCGCGGCTGAGGATGTAGCCGATCGTGAGCCACGTGAAGAGGCCGGCGAACCCGGCCGCGTCGAACCGGTCGCTCGCCGCCCAGATGACGGCGAGCACGATCGTCGCGAAGAGATAGATCGCGAGCTCGGCGTTCCCGGGCACGGGCAGGATCGCGCCGGTCGTCCCGCTTCGGCCGAGCCCGACGTACTCGTGCGCGGGAGGCGGCGGTGGAGGCGGAGGTGCCATCGGCTGCTCGGGAGGCATGTTCGACATCGTGTTGCTCCTGACTGTCAGGCCGCGAGGGCCGGGACGTGGACGATCTCGAGCTTCATTCCATCCGGGTCGTAGAAGAACACTGCGTAGTACCCCGGCGCGTACGTGTAGTCCTGCGGCTCGCTCTCGATCTTCGCCCCGGTCGAGCGCAGCCAGTCGGCTCGCTCGTCGACGACGCTGCGCGAGAACGCCTCGAAGGCGAGATGGTGGAGACCGACCGAGTAGCGGTCGTGCACGCCCGATGTTTTCGACTCGCGCAGGCCGATCTGCGTCTCGTGGCCGAGGAGGTACCAGATCGTCTCGCCGCGCTCGCCCTCGACCTCACTGATCCCGTGCCAGCCGAGTGGGCCGAGGAGCTCGCGGTAGAACGGCAGGCTGCGCTCGATCGAGGAGACGACGAGGTCGACATGATGGACGCCGCCGGAGCGCATGAGATCCAGCGGAACTTCGGCACGCCGGGTGCGACTCCTCGTACCATGCCGCGCCGGTGCATCTCTTCCACTACCACCTTGTGACGAGCCGGGTCCGCGAGGTCGAGGCGCGGTATGTCGGCAAGCTCGGCTTCGACCTGATCGCCCGCCACGGTCGCATCGGCGAGGAGTTGACCTCGTACGAGCCCGGCGTGTCGTGGGCGGAGCTCGATGCGATCGGCTTCAAGCTGCGGCTGTCGGAGGTCGAGCTCGGCTCGGTCAACGTCGTCGTGCAGCCGGGGCAGTGGCCGGTCCCGCGCGTCGATCATCTCGGGCTCGCGCTCGACGACGACGAGTTCGACGGCACGCTCGAACGCGCTGAAGACGCCGGCCTCCGCGTGCAGGAGCACGGCGGCCGTCGCACGTTCGTCTCGACGAACGCTGGTTACCGGCTCGAGCTGCACCCTCCCCGCGACTGGATCGACGCCCTGCTCGAGCAGGGCGACCGCCTCCGCCTCTCGGAGCTGCACCTGCGGGCCGACGATCCGGAGACGAAGGCGCGGGCGCTCGCCGACCTGCTCGACTGCGACCGCGACGGCGGCGACGTCGAGGTGGGAGAGACGCTCGTGCGTTTCGTCCCCGGCGGACCGCAAGGCCGGCCGGAGCTGTACGGCGAAGCCTTCGCGTGAGCGAGCTGCGCAGCGCCGTGCTCGCCGCGGTGGCGACGCGGATCGACGCGCTGCCGCGTCCGGCGCTCGTCGGCGTCGACGGCGTGACCGCAGCGGGAAAGACGACGTTCGCAGCTGAGCTCGTCGCGCTCGTGTCACCGCCCGCGGTTCGCATCTCGGTCGACGACTTCCACCGGCCGGAAGCCGAGCGGCACGCGCGCGGACGCGGGCCGGAGTCGTACTACCACGACACGTTCGATCTGCCCGGGGTGCGCGAGGCGCTCGGCCGCGTGGATGCGCAGGCGGTCGCGATCGTCGACGGCGTCTTCCTGCTGCGTCCCGAGCTCGCCGACCTGTGGGACCTGACGATCTTCCTCGCAGTCGACCGCGCGGTCGCGCTCGAGCGCGCAATCGTCCGCGACGCCGCAAGGATGAACGGCGTCGAGGCGGCACGCGCCCGCTACGCGAGCCGCTACGTCCCCGGGGAGACGCTCTACCTCGAAGCGGTCGACCCGGAGACACGCGCCGACGTCGTGATCGACACCACCGATCCTCGGCGGCCGCGTCTCATATAGACAGGTCTGGTGCCAGGCACGTGACGTGTCTGTCCGAGGCATGTCCGGTGCCAGGCACGTGACGTGTCTGTTCGAGGCATGTCCGGTGCCAGGCACCTGACATGGCTGTTCGGGCCGGGCCGGGCCTGCGCTGCGCGGCTAGCCCCAGGGCTCGACCTGCGCGCCGCCCGGCGGGCGGCGCAGCGTCACGTCGATGCCGGGCAGCTCGCGCTGGACGATCGCCTGGGTCTCGAGGACGAGCGCCCCGAGCTCGGCGATCGCGTCGGCCGGCGGCAGCGCGAAGAGCGACTCGAGCCGGTCGGCGAAGCGCGCCGGAGCGACGGACAGCTTCTCGAGGAACGCACGTTGCCGTTTGAACTCGAACCGGGCGAAGTAGAGGCGGTTGACGCCGGCGAGCGTACCGAGGAGCGCATACGCCGCATTCACGAGCTCCTCCTGCCGCCAGAGCCCCGCATCGCGCGACGCGAGCGCCTGCTCGTGGTACCAGAGCGGGAAGAAGCGCCACCAGTGCTTCACCATCGCCTCGCGCAGGCCTTGCGGATAGTCGGCCACGCGGGCGCGCCAGCGCTCGAGCAGCTCCTCGCCGTGGAGCGGGATCCCCTCGAGCAGGCCGGTCGCGATCTTTCCCACAGGCGTGTCGAGGCCCTCGTGCTCGACCAGCAGCCCGTCGAGCTCGTCATCGACGTCGGCCGCCGGGATCACACCGACCTGGCACTGGACGCCGTCGAGCGGAAACTGGTCGAGAAACCCGTTCGGCCCGTGCGCGAGCAGCACGACCGCCGGGCCTGCCCCGAGCTCGCGCTGCGCCGCCGAGGCAGCCTCTGCCGGCGGAACCTCGTCGGCGTACATGATCAGGTCGAGGTCGGAGTAGCGGTCGGCGTCGCCGCGGGCTCCCGAGCCCGTCAGGATCGCGCCGCTGAGCGCCATGTGACGCAGGTAGACGTCCGTGATCCGGCGGGCGAGCTCACGCAGGTGACGGCTCGGGTCGGCGGAGCTCGTGTCGGCCATCTGCCGACGATCGTAGACTGAACCACGTTGAGCAAGAAGGCCCCCACGTACGAGTCCGCCGGGGTCTCGCTCGCCACCGCGAACGCGGTCGTCGACCGCCTGCGGGCGGCGGTCGAGTCGACCGGCGCGACCGGCTTCGGCCATTTCGCCGGCCTGTACCCGCTCGACGAGCACCGGTTTCTCGCGGCCTCGACCGACAGCGTCGGCTCGAAGCTCCTCCTCCACCGGCGCGCCGGCACGCTCCGCTGGGGCGGGATGGACCTCGCGGCCCATTGCATCAACGACGTGCTCTGCAGCGGCGCCGAGCCGCTCTTCTTCCTCGACTACGTCGCCGCCGAGCACATCGAGCTCGAGCAGGTCGCCGCCCTCGTCGAAGGAGCCGCCGAGGTGTGCCGCCGCGCCGGCTGCATGCTGATCGGCGGCGAGACGGCCGAGCTGCCGGGCGTGTATCGCGACGACGAGCTCGACTTCGCCGGGACCTGCGTCGGCCTCGTCGAGCGCGACCGCGTGATCGACGGCTCGCGCTGCGCACCGGGTGACGTGATCGTCGGCTTCCCGTCCGACGGCATCCACACGAACGGCTTCTCACTCGTACGCGCGCTCGTCGGCGACGGCGACTTCGACGCCGACCTCCTGCTCGCGCCGCACCGCCTCTATCTCGACGAGGTTCGCGCGCTGCGCACGGACGCCGATGTGAAGGCGCTGGCCCACGTCACAGGGGGCGGCATTCTCGGCAACCTGTCGCGGGTCTTGCCCGACGGCGTGCACGCGCGCATCGACTGGGACGCATGGGAGCGCCCGCAGGTGTTCCACTGGCTCGGGGAGCAGGGCGTCGAGGAGGACGAGGCGCGCCGCGTCTTCAATCTCGGCATCGGCATGTGCGCGGTCGTGGCGGAAGCGCCCGCAGGCGCGATCGTGATCGGAGCGCTCGAATGATCGGCGTCCTCGTCAGCGGCACCGGAACGAACCTGCAGGCGCTGCTCGACGCGGAGCTGCCGGTCGTCGCCGTCGCAAGCAACCGCGCCGGCGCGCCGGCGCTCGCACGGGCCAGAGATCTCCCGCACGCCGCGTTCGAGCTCGCCGACTTCGCGAGCCGAGCCGAGCGCGATGCCGCGATGGCCGATTGGCTGCGCGACCAGGGCGTGCGCCTCGTCGTGCTCGCCGGCTACATGCACCTGCTGACGCCCGCGTTTCTCGACCGCTTTCCGAATGCCGTCGTGAACGTCCACCCCTCTTTGCTACCCCAGTTCCCCGGAGCGCACGCGGTCGAAGAGCAGCTCGCCGCAGGAGTCAGCGAATCGGGCGCAACCGTGCACTTCGTCGACGAGGGCGTCGACTCCGGCCCCGTGCTCGCGCAGGAGCGCGTCCCCGTGCTTCCCGACGACACGCCGGAGTCGCTGCACGAGCGCATCCAGGCGATCGAGCACCGTCTCTTGCCCCGCGTCGTGGAGGAACTGTGCGCGCGCTGATCTCGACCTACGACAAGACAGGCCTCGACGTGCTCGCGCGCGGCCTCACCGAGCTCGGCTGGGAGCTCGTCGCAAGCGGCGGCACCGCCGCCTACCTCGAGGACGAGCTCGGGCTCACGGTCGAACGCGTCGAGGCGCTGACCAACTCGCCGGAGATGCTCGGCGGGCGCGTGAAGACGCTGCACCCACGCATCCATGCGGCGATCCTCGCCCGGCGCGACCGCGACGACGACATGGCGACGCTCGAGGAGCAGCACATCGAGCCGTTCGACCTCGTGTGCGTCAACCTCTATCCCTTCGAGGAGGTCTCGGGGAAGAAGGGCGTCACCGAGGCGGAGGCGGTAGAGATGATCGACGTCGGCGGCCCGTCGATGCTGCGCGGCGCAGCGAAGAACTTCGCGCACTGCGCACCGCTCTGCCGGCCCGAGCGCTACGGCTTCGTGCTCGACGAGCTCCAGACGCAAGGACAGCTGTCGATCGAGACGCGGCGGGAGCTCGCGTCAGAGGCGTTTGCGACCACGGCTGCGTACGAAGCGGCGATTGCGACGTGGTTCGCCGACCGCGAGACATTCCCCGAGACGCTCGTGCTGCCGCTCGAGAAGGTGCTCGATCTGTCCTATGGCGAGAACCCGCATCAGCGTGCCGCGTACTACGCGGAGCGCGGAAGCCGCTCGCACCTGCTCTCACGCGTCGAGCAGCTGCACGGCAAGGCGTTGTCGTTCAACAACCTGAACGATCTCTCCGCCGCGCGTCTGCTCGCGCGGGAGTTCGCGCTTCCCGCCTGCGTGATCGTCAAGCACGCGAACCCGTGCGGCGTGGCGATCGGCGCGACCGTCGCCGATGCATATGACAAGGCGCTCGCCTCGGACCCGACGTCCGCGTACGGCGGCGTCGTTGTGCTGAACCGCGAGATCGACGGACCGCTCGGAGAGAAGCTCGCCGACCAGTTCGTCGAGGTGCTCTTCGCTCCCGACTACACCGACGACGCGCTCAGCGCGCTGACGCGCAAGCAGGGCACTCGCATCCTCGTCGACCGCGAGCGACGCCGAGTCGAAGCCGATCTACGTCACTACAAGCGCGTGCTCGGCGGCCTGCTCGTGCAGGACCCGGACACCGACGTCGAGGACCGCGAAGGCTGGCAGGTCGTCTGCGGAACGCCCGACGAGCGGCAGTGGGGCGACCTCGTGTTCGGGTGGCGCGTGTGCAAGCACGTCTCGTCGAACGCAATCGTGCTCGTCAGCGACCTCGCGACGGTCGGGATCGGCGCGGGTCAGATGAGCCGCGTCGACGCAGTCCGGATCGCCGTCGAGAAAGCCGCGGCGTACGGTCATGACTTGGCCGGCTCGTCCCTCGCCTCCGACGCGTTCTTCCCCTTCCCCGACGGGCCCCGGATCGCGCTCGACGCCGGTACGACATCGATCGTCCAACCGGGCGGCTCGAAGCGCGACCAGGACGTGATCGACGCCGTCGAGAAAGCCGGCGCAACGATGGTCTTCACCGGCCGCAGGCACTTCCGCCACTAGCGCCACAAGCGCCACATCCCACGTTTCGGGTATCCCCTGTGCCCCGTGCGGGGGTCCGGCTGCGCGCTGAGCCGTCGATGGCTCCTTCATGCGGAATGATTCCGCGCCCGAGCGGGTACCCGAAAACACGTTGATCGATCAGGCGGCCTCCGAGAGTGCCGAGACGCTGCGCATGCGCCGGCTCTTTGCCGGCATCCCGACGGGCGTCATGAGTCACGACCTCGACACCGGCGCGATCGAGGTGAATCCCGCGATGGTGCGGATGCTGGGGTATCCGG
>DATEXK010000202.1:0-4346 GCA_035257065.1 Gaiellaceae bacterium
AGCCGAACGACCCCGCGAGCTGGGCCGAGATGGTGGACGGCTATCAGGGCATCGCGCTGTCGACGCGGCTCGGCATTCCACTCCTCTACGGAACCGACGGCGTCCACGGCCACAACAATCTCTACGGCGCGACAATCTTCCCTCACAACATCGGGCTCGGCGCCGCTGACGATCCCGCGCTTGCACGCGAGATTGCCCGAGCGGTTGCGACCGAGGTTCGCGCCACCGGGCCGCGCTGGACGTTCGCGCCTTGCCTGGCGGTCGCTCGCAACGAGCGTTGGGGCCGCACCTACGAGAGCTGGGGCGAGCATCCGGCGCTTGGCATGACCGCGGCACAGCTCGTGACGGGACTTCAGGGAGAGGCGATCGGCGCCGAGTCTGTGCTGGCGACCGCGAAGCACTTCCTCGGCGACGGGGGCACCACAGGCGGTGTCGACCGTGGCGACACCGACGTCTCGGAGGACGATCTGCGCGCCATCCATCTCCCCCCGTATGTGGACGCGATCGCAGCGGGTGTCGGCTCGGTCATGGCGAGCTACTCGAGCTGGAACGGAGAGCCCTCGCACACGAGCGGCTATCTCCTGACGCAACTCCTCAAGGACGAGCTCGGCTTCGAGGGCTTTGTCGTCACCGACTGGCAGGGAATCGACTTCCTCGACGAACGCCCCGGATTCTCTGTCGAGGGGGTCGCCCGAGCGGTCAACGCCGGCATCGACATGATCATGATTCCCGAGCACTACGCGAAGATGCGCGCGGTGCTGCTCGAGGCCGTGGAGTCAGGTGCCATTGCCGTCGCGCGCATCGACGACGCCGTCGCACGGATCGTGCGCAAGAAGTTCGAGCTCGGTCTCTTCGAGAATCCGTTCGCCGATCGCGCGCTCGCGCGCGAGATCGGCAGCCCGGCTCATCGCGCACTTGCGCGTCGCGCCGTACAGGCGTCGATCGTCCTGCTGAAGAACGACGACAACACGCTTCCCCTGGTGAGGGAAGGGCTCAGGATCCTCGTCGCCGGCAAGAACGCCGACGACATCGGCCATCAGTGCGGCGGCTGGACGCTCACGTGGCAGGGGGGCAGCGGGGCCACGGTCCCGGGCACGTCGATCCTCGCGGGGATCCGGGAGGCCGCCGGGCCGTCGACGCTCGTCGACTTCGCGTCCGATGGAGTGGGCGCGGAGGGCCACGACCTCGCCATCGCAGTTCTCGGCGAGACGCCCTACGCCGAGCTCTTCGGTGACCGGCCGGCTCCGAACGATCTGTGTCTCGACGAGGATGACCTCGCCGTGGTGGAGCGTTTGGCGGCGAGTGGCGTTCCGACTGTCGCGGTGCTGGTCTCCGGCCGGCCGCTCGTGATCACCGACCAGCTGCAGCATTGGCAGGCACTCGTCGCCGCTTGGCTGCCCGGCACCGAGGGCGCCGGCGTTGCCGATGTTCTCTTCGGTCGGGCTGCGCCGGCGGCCAAGTTGCCACACTCGTGGCCGCGCAGCGCCGACCAGGTGCCGATCAACGTGGGTGATGCGGAGTACGACCCGTTGTTTCCGTTCGGCTTCGGTCTTTCATACCGTACGTAGGCGAGCGCCCCGAGGATCGAGCTGCCCGAAGAGCTCGAGCGCGGCGGCGGGATCCGCTAGGCCGTGACGCGCAGGTCGTACTCGGCGGCGAGGATGTCGCCGTCGAGACCGAGAAACTCGGCGTATTCGCGGAGGAAGCTTCTCCCCGTAGGGTTCGCAAACTCGTCCGCGGCTCTCCGGGGCGCGGATGCTCGTGCTCTCGACGACGTAGGTCAGCCGAGGTCGGGATGGCTCCGGCGATGCACGCGGCCCAGAGGTCGGTGTTGCGCCGCCGGGCCCGGTCATCCGCCGGTCAGCGAGGCTCGAACGCGAAGGCGCGCGCCGGGTTCTCGACGAAGATCCGCCGCGACAGCTCCTCGCCGAGCTCTCGCTCGAGCCGCGGCTTGAAGCGCGCGAAGACGTAGTCGAGTCCGGGGCCGCCGCCGTACGCGCGCATGGTCGAGCTCCGGCCGGTGTCGCCGCCGAGCAGGAGCCGGCCGGCGAGGCCGCGCTCGGCGAGGTCCGCGATCAGCTGCAGGATCGTCGAGTCGGGCCAGTACTTCGTGCGGCCGGGGCCGTCGAGCTGGAGCCACGCGCCCGCGTTCCCGGTCTCCGCGTGCTCGACGGCGTCGGGGTTCCGGTCGAGGTGTGCCAGGACGATCGAATCCGGCGGCACTCCGAGCTCGCCCAGGTGCTCGACGATGCGGAGCCCCATCGTCCCGTGCTCCGTGTGGACGCAGACGGGGACGCCGGTCCGCCGGTGCGCTTCGGCGGCGGCGGCGAACGCCGTGCGCTCGAGCGGCTGGAGGCGGTGGTAGCTGGCCCCGACCTTGACGATGCCCGAGCGCACGCCGCTTCCGGTCACGTCGGAGACGAAGCGGTCGGCGAGGTCGTCGACAGCGATGCTCCGCAGCGGGTCGTCGGCGAGGTAGTGCGCGTCGCGGTGCACGCCGGTCGCCGCGACGACGTGCAGGCCGGTCGCCTCCGACACGCGCAGCAGGCCCTCGGGATCGCGGCCGAGCCCGAGCGGCGTCCAGTCGACGAGCGTTCTGCCGCCGGCGGCGACCAGGGTCTCCGCCTCCTCGATCGCCCTGTCGACGTCGGCGAACTCGTCGCCGGGCTGGATCGGGGTGATGAAGAAGAGGTGCTCGTGCGCGTCCGTCGGGCCGAGCTCCGAAGGCTCGATGTCGCCCCGCACGGTTCGCACGACGAGCGGCATCGCTATCTGGGATTCGTGCTGTTGACGCGCACGGCCAAAGGGAGTATAGATCCAAATGTCTAAATGTCCATACATCTGGACACCCCAGAGTTCGACCGCTCCACGCCGGTTCCGCTCTACCACCAGCTGAAGCAGTGGCTCACGAGCCGCATCGTCTCGGGCGCCTTCGCGCCGGGCGCGCAGCTGCCGGGTGAGCTCGAGCTCTGCGAGAAGTTCGGCGTCAGCCGGGGCGTCGTGCGGCAGGCGCTCAGCGAGCTCCGCTACGAGGGGCTCGTCGACCGCCAGCGCGGCCGCGGCACGTATGTCTCGATCCCGAAGGCGGCCGAGGGCCTGATCAGCGGCCTGCGCGGGCTCGCCGACGACGCCGCGCTCCGCGGCGTGAGCATTGCCAGCAAGGTGCTGATGCTCCGCGAGACGCCGGCGGGGTTGAGCGTCGCCCGCAGCCTCGGGCTCGAGCGCACCGACACCGTCGTCGAGCTCGAGCGCGTCCGCGCGATCGACGGCGAGCCGCACGTGCTCGTGATGACCTATCTGCCGGCGGCCATGGTGCCGGGCCTCGTCGGCCGTGACCTGAGCGGGTCCGAGTCTCTCTACCGGATCCTGCGCGAGGAGTACGGGCTCGCGATCGTCTCGAGCCGGCGCCGCGTCGAGGCGACCGTCGCGGGCGCGCGCGAGGCGCGGCTGCTCCGGATCGAGCGCGGCGACCCGCTGCTCGTTCTGCGCAGCATCGGCTTCACGACGGGCCGGCGGCCGTTCGACTACTTCATCGCGTACCACCGCGGCGACCGCAGCGCCTTCGAGGTAGAGCTCTCGATGCCGCTCGGCCCGGCGTCGAGCTTCGAGCAGGTGCCGATGACCGGCGAAGGCTCCGCGCTGTGACCGAGCCGCTCGTCGTCGGCGTCGACGTCGGGACGCAGAGCGTGAAGGCGGCGCTCTTCCAGCTCGGAGGTGCGTGTCTCGCGGAGGCGTCCGCGCCGCTCGCCCTCTCGCGCTCGGCCGCCGACGCGGTCGAGCAGGAGCCCGAGGACTTCTACCGCGCGGCGACCGAGACGATCGCCGCGTGCGTCGCGCGGTCCGGCCGCGACCCGGGCGAGGTCGAGGCGGTCGGCATCGCCGGGCAGATGGCCGGCGTGCTCGGCATCGGCGCGGACGGTCGCGCCGTGACGCCCTACGACTCGTGGCTCGACTCGCGCTGCCGCCCCGAACTCGAGGAGATCGCCGAGCGGCTCGGCGACGAGCTCGTCGAGCTGACCGGCTGCCCGCCGATGGTCGCGCACGCGCCGAAGATCCTCTGGTGGCGGCGCCGGCGGCCCGACGTCTACGGCGCGGTCGCGAAGTTCGTCATGCCGAGCGCGTTCGTCGCCGGCAGGCTGTGCGGGCTCGGCGCGGACGACGCGTACGTCGACTTCACGCACCTCCATTTCAGCGGCCTCGCCGACGCGTCCGCCGGTGCCTGGTCGGCGGAGCTCGCGGGCGCGATCGGCGTCGACCTCGACAAGCTGCCGCGCATCGTCGCCCCGACCGACCGCATCGGCGGTCTCACCGCGGACGCGGCGCGCGACTGCGGGCTCCGGCCCGGC
>DATEXK010000203.1:0-2449 GCA_035257065.1 Gaiellaceae bacterium
GCTCACACGCCCCGCCGAGCGCCGCGCCGGCCACCGGGCGCCCGCTGTCGCCGCCCGGGCGCACGCATGACGGCGGCTGTTCATGCGGATGTCGAGCGTCACGTGACCGCCACCCGGCTCGATCTCGAGCGCCGCCCAATCCTCGTCTTCTGGGAGATCACTCGGGCCTGCCTGCTCGCCTGCCGCCACTGCCGCGCCTCGGCGATCGCAGAGCCGCTGCCCGGAGAGCTCTCGACCGAGGAGGGCGAACGCTTTCTCGAGTCGCTGACCGGCTTCGGCCGTCCCTATCCCATCGTCGTGCTGACCGGCGGCGACGTGCTCATGCGCCCCGACCTGCTCCGGCTGGTCGGCAAGGCACGCGGGCTGGGACTGCACACGGCTGTCTCGCCGAGCGTCACGCCGAGGCTCGACCCCGCCGCGCTCTCCGCGCTCCGCCGGGCCGGCGTCAAGGTCGCCTCGCTCAGCCTTGACGGGGCCGGTCCGGAGACGCACGAGGGCCTCCGGGGCGTCGAGGGTCACTTCGAGCAGACACTTGCAGCCTTGCGCCTGTTGCGCGACCACGGCTTCACCGTCCAGGTGAACACCGTCGTGCGGCCCGAGAACGTCGCCGAGCTGCCCGACATCGCGGCGATCGTCGACGAGGTCGGCGCATCGATCTGGGAGGTCTTCTTCCTCGTCCGGGTCGGGCGGGGCACGGAGCTCGCCGAGCTCTCGCCCCAGCAGAACGAGGACGTGTGCCACTTCCTCTTCGACGCCTCCCGCTACGGGTTCATCGTCCGCACCGTCGAGGCGCCGTTCTTCCGCCGCGTCGTCGCCCGGCGCAAAGAGGGACATCCGTTCGAGGCAGGCCCGCTCTACGGCCGGCTGTCGAAGCGGCTGCGCAGGCTCCTCGGCGAGCCGCGCAACGCGCCGCGCGCCCAGACGAAGGGCACGCGCGACGGCAAGGGCATCGTCTTCGTCGCCCACGACGGCGACGTCTACCCGGCGGGCTTCCTCCCGATCACGGTCGGCAACGTCCGCGAGCAGAACCTCGTCGATCTCTACCGCGAGAGCCCCCTCATGTGCGACATCCGCGCCGCGCGGTTCGACGGCCGCTGCGGCGAATGCGAGTACGCCGACCTCTGCGGCGGCTCGCGGGCACGAGCGTACGCAGCGTCCGGCGATCCGCTCGGCGAAGACCCGGCCTGCGCCTACAGGCCGAGCTCTCGACGCCGGTCCGCCGGCTCACGCGCCTCGATCTGAGCTCAGCGCGTCGAATCGACAGCAGTGTGGTGACGCCGCGGTGTCGGCCCGGTGACAAGCAGCCGGTCCGGGCAGGAGTCGGCCGCCGAAGCGGCTATTCCGTTGAGTAATGAGCCGCTGCGATCTGCACGTTCATTCGATCTACTCGACGGACAGCGGGAACTACGCGCTTCGCCGGGCGAGTCTCGGCGAGTCGTACACGCAGCCGGAACGGGTGTACCGCTCGTGCAAGGCGCGCGGCATGACCTACGTCACGGTCAGCGACCACAACACGCTCGAAGGCGCGTTGCGGATTGCCGCGCATCCCGACACCTTCCTCTCGGTCGAGGTCACGACGCGGTTTCCCGAAGACGACGTGCCGCTGCACGTGCTCGTCTGGAACCTCACGGAGGCCGACCACCGCGACCTCCAGCCCCTGCGACCCTCGGTGTACGAGCTCGCGGCGTTCCTGCGCGAGCGCGGCCTCGCACACGCGCTCGCACATCCGCTCTACCGCATGGGCGCCCCACTCACGGTCGGCCACGTCGAGCGGATGATGCTCCTGTTCGGCGTCTGGGAAGGACGGAACGGCGCGCGATCGCGCGAGTCCAACGACCTTGCATGCCGGCTCGCGGCCGCAGTGACGCCGGAGTACCTCGCGAAGCTCGCCGAGCGACACGGCATCGCGCCGGCGCACGCGGGCAGGATCGCGCTGACCGCGGGCTCTGACGATCACAGCGCACTCGACATCGCGACGACCTGGACGGACGCGCGTGGATCATCGGTGACGGAGTTCCTCGACGCGGTCACCGGCCGCGAAGCGTCCGTCGGAGGAGCGCACGGCTCGACGCTCAAGCTCGCGCACGCGGTTGCGGCGCTGCTCGTTCACGCCTATCGCGCGTCAGGTGCAGAGATCCCGGACACGATTCGCGTGCAGGTCGAAGCCCTCTTCGACCGCGATGCGGCCGACGCGGCGCTGCGCCATCGCGAGATCGCCGACCTGACCTCTCGGCTCGTGCACCTGCTCGGCAGCCGCGCGCGCTCGGGCGGCACCGACTTCGCTGCCCTGTCGGGAGCCGGGCGACGACTCGGAGCGCTCGCCTTCGCCGCGGCGCTGCAGGTGCCGTACCTTGCGAGCGCGCGCCACCATTCGGACTCGCGCGCCGACCTCGCGTCGATCGAGCACGGCTTCTTCGGACTCGGGCGCCCGAAGCGGCAGCCGCGGGCA
>DATEXK010000204.1:0-8073 GCA_035257065.1 Gaiellaceae bacterium
CGCGCGGGGTGGCGCCCGCCGCGGAGGCGAGTGCAAGGGAGAGGGCGGTTGCGGCGAGGACCGCGGCGACGATGCGGGCGCGGGCGGGCACGACGAAGCCAGTGTTCCCGTGGATGCCTCGTGCGTCAAGCTCCCGGCCTCGGCCTGGATCCCCTCACTGGGTCCCGCGGGCGGGAAGATGGGCCGCCCGGCCCATACCGCTCCGACAACGCGGGCGCGATACTTCGAAGCCCGTGAATGCGGGCCTTGACGCCATGTTGCAGCAAATCGAAGAGCTCCTCAGCGCACCGACGAGCGGCGACTCCGCGCCGACGCTTGCGCGGATGGAGGACACGCTCACCGAGGGTTACGCGCAGGCGCTCGCTCTCGAAGCGGAGCGCTGGCGTCTCGAGCAGCGGCTCGGTGAGGTGGCGCGCACGGTGGGCGGCCCCGACCCGGATTTCTCGAGTTTCGCCGAGGAGCTGACCCTGCTCGCGAAGCGCCTCAAGAGCGCCGACGGCGAGCTGAGGAATCTGCGCGCCCGCCTCGGCTTCCTGCATGACCGGGCGCGGAGCATGCGCCGCAAGGCAAGCGCGGCCTAACAGGAGCGTTGCCGGGTCCTAGCCCAGGGCGGGGTCTGACTCTCGAGCTACACGATGCCGCTGCGGACGGCGTAGACGGCCGCCTGAATGCGGTTGTCGATCTGCAGCTTCATCAGGATGTTCGAGATGTGGTTCTTCACGGTCTTCGGGCTGATGTGCAGCTCGCCCGCGATCACACCGTTGTCCTTGCCGTTGGCGATCAGCTTCAGCACCTCGATCTCGCGGTCCGAAAGCTCCGCGCGGATCTGATCGGCGATCTCCGGCGATGTGCTCGTCGCACGCACGCGCTGCAGCACCTTCGCGGCGATGTTCGGCGAGATGAGCGACTCCCCGAGCGCGGCGGCGCGAATGCCGGCCATCAGGTCGTGAATCGACGAATCCTTCAGCAGATAGCCGCACGCACCCGCGAGGATTGCGTCCATCACGTCGTTGTCCTGATCGGAGATGGTCAGCATCACGACGCGTGTGAGTGGAGCGATCGACGAGATGTGGCGCGTCGCTTCGACGCCGCCCATGCCCGGCATGTTGAGATCCATCACGACGACATCGGGCGCGAGCTCGCGTACGAAGCGCACCGCGTCGGTCCCGCCTGAGGCTTCGCCGACGATCTGCACCCCCTGCTCCTCGAGCAGGTTGCGGAGGCCCGTGCGGAACAGGTCGTGGTCGTCGACGATCAGCACACGGAGCGACTCTGCTTGCCGTCCCTCCGTCGTTTGCAGCACTTCGGTCAGCTGCGCCACCCCCTTCTGGGCTCCGGAATCCTAGTTGGTTCTAGTGGAGCGTGACCGTGACGGATCGGCGGCCCCAGGCGCGGGCCTGGGCGAGGGTTGGAAACCACAGGTCGATCGTCGCTCCATGGACCGCGCTCCCGGTGTCCGCAGCGACGCCTTCGCCGTAGCCCGGGATCGTCATCCGGGTGCCGAGGGGGATCACCGAGGGGTCGACGGCGACGACGCCCCAGCCGACCGGCATGCCCGTGGCCGTGTGGCCCGGGAGGGCGTAACCCGTCGAGCTCACGGTGATTGAGCGGCCGCTCGGCGGTGCCGCCGGCTGCGCGGGCGCCGCCGGCAGTGCCGGCTGTGGCGGCGACGTGGGGTCCGTCGACGTCGGGTCGGTCGGGACCGTCGCCGCGTCGGCAGCGGCCTGCAGCTTCTGCGACTTCGCCTCGACATGCAGCGCCGCCAACTGGAGGGCACTGATCTGCCGCGCCTTCAGTCGCTGCTTGCTCTGCAGTTGCGCGATGAAGGCAAGCCGCTGGCCGCGGGCTGCGACGAGGTCGTTCGTCGTTTGACGCGCCGCTGCAAGCGCGGCGCCGAGCTGCGCGCTGCGTGCGGCGAGCGACGAGCGCACGCGTGTGAGGCGAATCTGCGCGGCACTCGTCACCTGGACGACCTGCTTGCTCTGGTCCGCGACGCGCGTCAAGTCGTCGAGTCGCGACACCGCATCGTCGAGCGACTGTGCGCCGAGCACGACAGCGATCGGATCAGTGTCGCTTTGCTCGTACAGCATGCGCAGGTTGTCGCCGAGACGGTGCTGCGATGTCGCGAGTGTGAGGCGCGTCGCCGACAGCTGCTGCGTGAGCAGTGCACGCTGCCCGCGCAATGTGCCGGCTTGTGCTTCAAGCGATGCGAGCCGTGCTCGCGCACTCTGAAGCCGCGTGTCAAGGGCATAGAGGTCGAGCAACGCGTGGTGCGCTCGTGCGGTGAGAACGCTCGCCTGCCCCTGGAGGGACGCGGCCTTCTTGCCCGGCCCGGCCGCTGCAGCGGCTGAAACGGTGACGAAGACGAGCACCGCAGACAGACCTGCAAGCGTCGCCGCCGACTGTGCTCTCCGGCCGCTCACGGTCGCGGACCGTAGCAGGAAACCGCAGGAATTGGCATACTTTGTGCGGTCCCCATGACCCCAGTTTCCAACAGCTTCAGCGCCTAATTGCGGCAGTTTTGTGCCTTTTGTCGAGTTGCAGGTGTCCGATACCCCTGCTAGCCTGCCCCACTTGTGACGTACCGGACCCCTCCGGTGCGCCTGTCGCACGTGATTCTCGGGAGTCCGTCATCAGGATTCTGAAGCGACAGGCGCCGGTGCTCCTCCTTGTCGTCGCTGCGGCATTCACCGCGGCCGGCACAGCAACCGGCGACCCCTCCGTCAACGCAAAGCGGGCTCAGGCGCAGCAGATCCTGGGACAGATCCAGCAGCTCGACGCGAGCATGCAGCGCGCGAGAAACGCCTACGACTCGGCGTCCGCGGAGCTCGGCGCGATCGAGCACGACCTCACGATCAACAAGATCGGACTGCGCGCCGCGCGCGCGAATCTCGGCAGGTCGCAGGTAACGCTCGCGCGCCGTCTCGTCGCGATCTATACGACGCGCGACGATCAGTCGACGCTCGCGGTGCTGCTCGGTGCGCAAAGCATCGACGATTTGGTGAACCGCATCGAGACCGTGCAGTCGGTCTCGTCGCAAGACGTCGCGGTGATGAATCAGGTGATCGGCTTCAAGCGCGAAGTGACGATGCACCAGCACGCGCTCGTGCGCGCACGTCACGACCAGAAGCGGCTTGTCGCGCAACGGGCGGCTGCGAAGTCCCGTATCGGCACGCAGCTCCAGCGGACGAATGCGCTTTACGCCTCGGTCAAGGGTGAGATCGCGCACCTGATTGCGATGCAGAACGCCCGCCAGCTCGCGCTGGCCCGCGCGGCGCAGGCGCGTTATGGGTCGCTGCAGGAGGCGCAGAACCTCGCACTCCAGGACACGGTGGTGGGCGCGTCCGCCTCGACGGCGGACGGGTCGGTGGCTCCGCCCTCTCAGTACACCGGAGTCGTCGCGATCGCGATGCGCTATCTCGGCACGCCCTACGTCTGGGGCGGCGCGAGCCCCGGCGGCTTCGACTGCTCAGGCCTCGTGGCGTATGTCTACGCGCAGGTGGGCGTGAGCCTCCCGCACTACACGGGTGCGCAATGGACCATGGGCGTTCCGGTCTCGCGCGGCGATCTCCAGCCGGGCGATCTCGTCTTCTTCGACGGCCTCGGCCACGTCGGGCTCTACATCGGCGGCGGCCAGTTCATCCACGCGCCCCACACCGGCGACGTGGTGAGGATCTCGTCGCTCGACGAGTCCGGCTACTCGTCGTCGTACGTCGGCGCAAGACGCATAACGGGTTAGCTCGCTTCGCTCGCTCCCCTTCACGGGGGAAACCAGTTTCCCCCGTGGGCCCCCTTCTGTATCTGTGCTCGCGGCCGGCGCGTCACTGCTCTCGCCGAACAAGTTCGGCTCCGCGACGAAAGGCAGCGAGTTCAGCGCAGTTACGCGAGCGCGGCGCGACGGAGCGAGAGCCACAGCACGGCTGCGACGGCGGCGGGCATCAGCCACCACGCGTCGACACCGGTCTTCACGAGCAAGGCTGTGAGGCCGATTGCGAGCACGGCGCCTGCGGCGGCGCGCGGGTCGTCGCCGACGACGAAGTCCCACCAGAAGCGGCCGAACGCCCGGATGTGTCTCATGCGAGGGCGACCCGACTGCGCCGCAAGGTGACGACGGCTGCGAACGAGAGCACCAGCACGAATGCGAGAACGCCCGGAAGCGAGGCGTCGTTGCCGGGCCAGTGCGCTCCGGCTCCCTCGGTCGACCAGAAGATTCCGAAGGTCGTCAACATCGCGCCCACGGCGAACTTCAGCGTGTTCTCCGGCACGCGCGCGAGCGGCGCGCGGACGAGTATGCCGACCGTGGCGACGAGCACGAGCGCCGCGCCCGCGCCGAGTGCGGCGAGCCCGATCCGTCCCTGCGCGCTGCCGAACGTGACGACGATGAACGCGACCTCGAGACCTTCGAGCAAGACGCCTTTGAACGCGAGGGTGAAGCCGAACCAGTCGATCCCGGCGGCGCCTTGCTCGCCTCGCGCCGCGCGGGCCTCTTCGAGCTCGCGCGCGAAGATCGCGTCTTCGTCGTGCAGCGCCTTGAAGCCGCTGGCGCGCAGAATCGCCTTCCGCAGCCACTGCAGGCCGAACGTGAGCAGCAGCGCGCCGACGACGAGCCGCAGCGCCGAGATGGGGACGCGCGTCAACGCCGGGCCGAGCACGGCGACGATCACTGCGAGCACGAGCGTCGCAGCGCCGAGCCCGGCGAGTGCCGAGCGCCAGCCCCGTGAGACTCCGGCGGCCAGGACGATCGTCAGCGCTTCGACGAACTCGACGGCGCTCGCGAGAAACGCCGACGCGATCAAGAAGCCGGCGGTCACGCGAGCGAAGCTCCCGAATCAGGCACGGCGGGGGTCATGTCCGGCATCATCGCTTTCACCGGATCTGACCTCCGCGTAGAGCTCGTCGATCGCGTCTGAGAAATGCTCGTGGATGACCTTGCGGCGCAGCTTCAGCGTCGGTGTGACCTCTCCGTCCTCCTGCGTGAAGTCGCGGGGGAGGATCACGAAGCGCTTGATCTGCTCGACGCGCACGCGGTCACGGTTCACGTCTTCGACGATCTCCTGCACGAGCTCGCGTGGATCTCGTCCGCTCGCCTCGGTCTCCGCGTGGTCGATCGTGATGAGCGCCGTGATGTACGGGCGCCGATCGCCGACGATGAGTGCCTGCGAGACGAAGCGCGACGTCTTCAACGCGTTCTCGAGGTTCTGCGGCGCGATGTTCTTGCCGCCGGCCGTGATGATCAGGTCCTTCTTGCGGTCGGTGATCTTGAGGAAGCCGTCGGCGTCGATCTCGCCGACATCGCCGGTGCGGAACCAGCCGTCGTCGGTGAACGCCGCCGCGCTCGCCTCGGGATCCTTGAAGTAGCCCGCGAACACCGTGTCGCTGCGCACGAGGATCTCGCCGTCCTCGTCGAGTGAGATCTCACACCCCTCGACGGCGCGACCGACCGTGCCGAAGCGGAAGTCGTCGGGGTCGTTGACGGTCAGGGAGCTCGCCGTCTCGGTGAGCCCGTAGCCCTCGACCACGAGCATCCCGAGCGAGTGGAAGAACTCGAGCACGTTGGTGCCGAGCGGCGCCGCGCCCGAGACGCCGACGCGCAGGCGGCCGCCGAGCTTCTTCTTGACCTTCTCGAAGACGAGCATGGCGGCCACACGCTCCTGGAGTGCGAGCAGCGCAGGCACGGGACGCCCGGCACGTCGCAGGCGGCTGGTCCGTTCGCCGACGCCGAGAGCCCACATGCCGATCGATCGCTTGGCGGCCCCACCGCTCTCGATCTGTTCGAGGACGCCGGCGTGGATCTTCTCGTAGATGCGCGGGACGGCCGGCAGGACAGTGGGGCGCACCGCGCCGAGCGCAGCTGCCACCCGCGTCGCTTCCGCCACGAACGCGAGGGTGGACCCGGAGTATGCGGCGGAGTGGTGCGCGAGCCTGCCGAACGTGTGCGCGAGCGGAAGGAAGAGCAGGATCACGTCGCCGCCGCCCTCGAGATGGGTGTTCACGCGGAGTGCGGCGGTGACCAGGTTCTTGTGCGTGAGCATGCACGCCTTCGGCGGGCCGGTCGTCCCCGACGTGTAGATGAGCGTACCGAGGTCATCTACCTCGATCTCGCGAGCCGCGTCGTCGAGCGCGCCCGGGTGCGCGGCAGCGTGTGCCCGGCCCTCGGCTTCGAGCTGCGGCAAGTCGTCGAAGCGGAAGAACTCGCGGAGCGCCGGCGTCTCCGCCTCCACCGAGGCGAGCTTCTCGCGCTGCGCGTCGTCTTCGACGAACGCGATCACCGACTCGGAGTGGGCGAGAATGTACGCGCACTCCGGTCCGGTGTTCGTCGGATAGATCCCGACGACGACCGCGCCGATGGTCATCACCGCCCAGTCGAGCAGCACCCACTCGAGCCGGGTGCGCGCGAGGACCGCAACCGCGTCGCCGCGGCCGACCCCGTGTGCGAGCAGCCCGTGCGCAAGCGCTTCGACGCGCTTGCCCGCCTCCTCCCAGGAGACCTCACGCCAGCCGTCCTCGTGCTCCTCGAGATACGCGGGGGTCGTGGAGGCCTGGTCGAGGACGTAGCGCCACAGAGCCGGAGCCGTGCGGGCCGGCAGCGGCGTCTCGGTCGGCGCCGGAGCCGAGGTGGAAGTCGTCGTCACATGGCTCATCGTAATCGGGGAAGGGAACCCACGGGGGGAGGCGAACCTCCCTGGTCCCTCTACAATTCTCGGTGCACATGAGAACAATCTGGAACGGTTCGATCAGCTTCGGCCTCGTCAACATCCCGATCGGGCTCGCCGTCGCGACCCAGCGTTCGGATGTGGCCTTCCGCACCCTGCACCGCGAGTGCGGCACGCCGATCAAGCAGAAGCGCTGGTGCCCGTTCCACGAGCGCGACGTCGAGGCGGACGAGCTCGTCAAGGGCTGGGAGGTCGCGAAGGGCGAGTTCGTGTTCGTCGAGGAGTCGGACCTCGAGTCGGTCGCGCTCCAGCGCTCGCAGTCGATCGACATCCTCCGCTTCGTCGCGCTGGCCGACGTCGACCCGGTGTTCTTCGACAAGACGTACTACCTCGCCCCGTCGAGCGCGGAAGCGGCGCGCCGGCCGTATGTGCTGCTGCTGCGCGCGATGCAGGAGTCGGGGATGGCGGCCGTCGGGAAGTTCGTGCTCTGGGGCAAGGAGAACCTCTGCCTGATCCGTGCGCAGGGCGACGCGCTCGCGATGGAGACGCTCTTCTTCGCGGATGACGTTCGCTCGAAGGCGGAGATCGAGGAGGCCGTCGAGAGCGTCGTGCTGAAGAAGCCCGAGCTCGAGCTCGCCGGCCAGGTGATTCAGAGCCTCGTCGGCGAGTGGAAGCCCGAGGACTTCGAGAACGAGTACCGGCGCGACCTCAAGGCGATGCTCGACGCGAAGCTCGCGGGCGAGACGCCGAAGCGGCCCGAGCCGGTCGCCGAGACGCCGGTGATCGACCTGATGGAGGCGCTGCGCCGAAGCGTCGCCGAGGTGCAGGACCGCAAGCGCGGCGCCGGAAACGGAACGGCCCCGAAGAAGACGAAAGCCACCCTCTCGGATGGCTCTCGTGCACGTCGCGCACCGTCGCGCAAGAGCGCGTAGGCGCTCGAGCTAGTGGGGCTGCGGTAGCGCGCCGAGCGCCTCGAGCTGCACCTGGAAGAGGTACTTGTCGATCTTGCCCTGGTAGATCGGCACTCCTTCCTGCATGCACACCCGGATCACGTCCTGCTGTTCGATCCCCAGCTCCTTGGACAGCTCTTCGGGTGTGAGGTGATTCGCCATGGGTCTCCTTCCCTCGAGATAGAAACAATGCCGCGAGGCATGAAAAAACCCGCCGGCGCCGAGCGCTCAGACGGGTTGATCCCTACCTTCGATTGTCGATCCGACGGGCATCAGTCGGCCCGTCCTGCCGAAGTCTTCATCACCGTAAGAATATGCCCACGAGATGACGGAGTCCAAACAGAGCTCGCCGGTCGAGCTGTCGCCGCTGCGGCGGAGTGAGCACGAGCCCGAGGGCTTCGAGGCGCGGGAGCTTCGCCACCGCGGGACGCCCATCCGCTACCTCGTCGGGGGTGCTGGCCCGCCGCTCG
>DATEXK010000205.1:0-28059 GCA_035257065.1 Gaiellaceae bacterium
ACGCCGGCGCTTGACCGGGCCGAGGCCCTCGCGATCCTGGGTGCGACCGCGGCTGCTCTCGCGCGATGCGCCGAGCCCTTCGGTCGCGCCGCCGCGGCGACGCCGCGCGTCCTGATCGCCCAGCCGTTGCTCGCCGCCGGAGATGCTCTCGAAGCCCTCGGGCATGATCTCGCCCTTGTTGATCCAGACCTTGACGCCGATGCGGCCGGAGGCGGTGCGCGCTTCGACGAAGCCGTAGTCGATGTCGGCACGAATCGTGTGCAGCGGCACGCGGCCCTCGTTGTACGTCTCGCGACGGCTCATCTCGCCGCCGCCGAGGCGACCGGAGCACTGGATCTTCACACCGGCTGCGCCTGAGCGGATCGCGGAGGCGAGCGCGCGCTTCATCGCGCGACGGAACGCAACACGGTTCGAGAGCTGCTCGGCGATCGACTGCGCGACGAGCTTCGCGTCCAGCTCGGGGCGCTTGATCTCGTTGATGTTGATGTGGACGTTCTTCTGCGTCAGCGCGTGCAGCTCACGGCGCAGAGCGTCGACCTCGACGCCCGACTTGCCGATCACGATGCCCGGGCGCGCCGTGTAGATGTCCACGGTGATCCGCTGCTTGTCCTTGCGGATGAGGATGTCGGACAGCCCCGCGTGCGCGAGCTTCTTGTAGATGTGCTCGCGGATCTTGACGTCCTCGAGCAGGTACTGCGGGAACTCCTTCGTGCCCGTGTACCAGTTCGACTTCCAGTCGTGGATGACGCCGACGCGCATCCCGCCGGGATGAATTTTCTGGCCCACGGTTACTCGCTCCCCTCGGTCTTCTTCTTCCGGCGAGCAGCCTTCGGCTTCTCCTCGGCAGGGGCCGGCGCAGCGCTGGGTGCAGCGCTCGGCTCCTCAACGGTTGCAGTCGCGGTGGTCTCCACCGCAGTCTCTTCAGTCGTCTCCGCTGCTGCCTTCGGCGCGCGCTGCCTGCGCGGCTTCGCCTCGGCGGCAGGCTTGGCAGGCACCGTCACGCGCGGGTTCGGCGCAAGCTCAACGGTGATGTGGCACATCCGCTTGCGGATGGCCGAGGCGCGGCCGCGCGCACGCGGGCGGAAGCGCTTCAGCGTCGGGCCCTCGTCGACATATGCGGTCAGCACGACGAGCTCGTCGCCGTTCCAGTGCAGGTCGGGACGCGACTCGGCGTTCGCAACGGCCGAGCGCAGCACCTTCTCGACGTCCTCCGCGACGGCGCGCTTCGAGAACGCGAGGATCGTGCGCGCTTCCGGCACGGAGCGGCCGCGAATGAGGTCGGTGACGAGCCGCGCCTTGCGCGCGCTCACGTGCACGTACTTCGCCTGCGCACGAACCGACTTCTTCGGTGTCTCGACTGCCATTACCGCTTGACCTTCGCTGCCTTGTCGCCGGCGTGGCCCTTGAAGGTGCGTGTCGGGGCGAACTCGCCGAGCTTGTGGCCGACCATCTGCTCGGACACGAATACGGGCACGTGCTTACGGCCGTCGTGGACGGCGATCGTGTGCCCGACCATCTCCGGGAAGACGGTCGAGGAGCGCGACCAGGTGCGGATCATGTTCTTGGAGCCCGCTGCGTTCATCGCAGTGATCCGGCTGAACAGCCGCTCCTGGACGAAAGGGCCCTTCTTCGAGCTTCTGCTCATTACCTACGCGTGTCCTTTCCGCGGCGACGGCCGCGAACGATCAGCTTGTTCGATTCCTTGTGCTTGGAGCGGGTGCGCTTGCCGAGCGTCGGCACGCCCCACGGGGTCACCGGGTGGCGTCCGCCCTTCGACTTGCCCTCGCCGCCGCCGTGCGGATGGTCAACAGGGTTCATCGCGGAACCGCGCACCGACGGCCGCTTGCCCTTCCAGCGGTTCCGGCCGGCCTTGCCCCAGTTGATGTTCTGGTGGTCGACGTTGCCGACCTGGCCCACGGTCGCGCGGCAGGTCAGCGGCACGCGGCGCATCTCGCCCGAGGGGAGACGCAGCACGGCGAAACCGGCGTCCTTCGCGACGAGCTGGATGCCCGAGCCTGCCGAGCGCGCCATCTTCGCGCCCTGGCCCGGCTGCAGCTCGACGTTGTGGACGAGCGTTCCCGTCGGGATGTTCTCGAGCGGCAACGCGTTTCCGACCTTGATGTCAGCGTCGGGACCGGACTGCACCAGCACGCCGACGCGCAACTGCGCGGGAGCGAGGATGTAGGCCTTCTCGCCGTCGAGGTAGTGCAGCAGCGCGATGTTGGCCGACCGGTTCGGGTCGTACTCGATCGCGGCGACCTTCGCCGGCACGCCGTCCTTCAAGCGCTTGAAGTCGATCATCCGGTAGCGGCGCTTGTGGCCGCCGCCCTGGTGCCGCGTCGTGATGCGGCCGTTGTTGTTTCGGCCACCCTTCTTGGTGACCGGCTCGAGCAGGCTCTTCTCCGGCGTCGTCTTCGTAATCTCCTCGAACGTGGAGACCGACATGAAGCGGCGGCCCGGGCTGGTCGGCTTGTAACGGCGGATCGGCATGACTACAGCTGCGCTCCTTCGAAGATCTCGATCGAATCGCCCTGCTTGAGCTGGACGACGGCCTTCTTCCAGCCCGGACGGATGCCCTTGATGGAACCGCGCCGCTTCGGCTTGGCCTGCACCTTGATGATCGCGACGTTCAGGACCTTGACGTCGAAGAGCTCCTCGACGGCCTGGCGGACCTGCGTCTTGTGCGCATCCTGGTGCACCTTGAACGTGTAGCGGTTCTGCGCGATCTGGCCGTAGCTCTTCTCGGAGACCACGGGCGCGATCAGCACTTCGCCTGGATGGAGGCTCATGCGGGGCCCTCCTGCCGTTCGTGCGCGGCGCGCGCCTGGACGAGCGGCAGTGCAGCCTCGCTGACGAGCAGGGAGCGCGCCCACACGATCTCGGCGACCTCGACCTCGGCCGGGATCGTGACGAGCACACGATCGAGATTGCGGAAGGACTTGATGAGCGCCTCTTCGGCCTCGGCGACGATGAGGACCGTCGGCGTGGTCTTGCCCCATGCGGCGAGCACTGCAGCGGCTGCCTTCGTCGACGCGGTGTCGAACTTCGAGCCGTCGAGCACACCGAGCGTGCCGGCCTGCGCGTGGTCGGAGAGCGCGCTGCGGAGCGCGGCCCGTGCGGCCTTCTTGTTCACCTTGACCTCGAACGAGCGAGGGGTCGGCGGGAAGGCGACGCCGCCGCCCGCGAAGTGCGGGGCGCGGATCGTGCCCTGACGGGCGCGGCCGGTGCCTTTCTGGCGCCACGGCTTCGCGCGGCCGCCGGAGACGAGCCCGCGGCTCTTCGCCGCGCGCGTGCCCTGGCGCCGTGCGTTCAGCTCGGCTCGCACGGCCTCGTGCACGAGGTGCGGCTTTGGCTCGACGCCGAAGACGGCCTCGTCGAGCGAGACCTCCTTCTTCGTTCCACCGAGCACTGGTGCTTTCGGGGCGGCCATTACTTGGACATCTCCCTGATCTCGACGATGCCGTTCTTCGGACCGGGAACCGCACCCTTGACCATCAGCAGGTTGCGCTCGACGTCGATCGCGTGGACGGTCAGCCCGGTTGCCGAGACCCGCTTCGCACCCATGTGGCCGGCCATCTTGATGCCCTTGAAGACGCGCGACGGCGTGGCCGACGCGCCGATCGAGCCCGGCGCGCGAACGTTGTGCGAGCCGTGCGAGGTCGGGCCCCGGTGGAACTTGTGGCGCTTGATCGTTCCCTGGAAGCCCTTGCCGATCGACGTGCCGGCGACCTTGACCTTGTCGCCCGGCTGGAAGATCTCGACCGTCACATTCTCGCCCTGCACCGCTTCCGCGAAATGGCCGCGGAACTCGACGAGGTGGCGATACGAGCCGCTGATGCCGTTCTTCTCGAGGTGGCCGCGCTCCGGCTTCGAGAGCTTGCGGTCGGCGACGAGATCCCAGGCGAGCTGGACGGCCTCGTAGCCGTCGACGGCCGGCGTGCGCACGGCGACGACCGGGCACGGGCCGGCTTCGATCACGGTGACCGACGTCACGACGCCGCTCTCCTCGTCGAAGAGCGAGGTCATGCCGAGCTTCTTGCCGAGGATTCCGCGCATGACTAGAGCTTGATCTCGATGTCGACGCCGGCCGGGAGGTCGAGCCGCATGAGCGAGTCGACCGTCTTCGGGGTCGGCGAGTGGATGTCGATCAGCCGCTTGTGCGTCCGGATCTCGAAGTGCTCCCGCGAGTCCTTGTCCTTGAACGGCGAGCGGATCACGCAGTAGACGTTCTTCTCGGTCGGCAGCGGCACAGGACCGGTGATGGTGGCACCGGTGCGCTGAGCCGTGTCGACGATGTCCTTGGCGGACTTGTCAACCTGCTGATGGTCATAGCCCTTCAGCCTGATGCGGATCTTTTGTTGCGCCACCGGTGCCTCCTTTCACTCAGTCGTCGTTGCTAGTTGAGGATCTCGGTGACCACGCCGGCGCCGACGGTGCGGCCGCCTTCGCGGATGGCGAAGCGGAGACCCTGATCCATGGCGATCGGCTGGATCAGCTCGATGTCCATGTTCGTGTTGTCGCCCGGCATGACCATCTCCTGGCCCTCCGGCAGGGACACCGCGCCCGTCACGTCCGTCGTGCGGAAGTAGAACTGCGGGCGGTAGTTGTTGAAGAACGGCGTGTGACGGCCGCCCTCGTCCTTCGACAGCACGTAGACCTCGGCCTTGAAGTGCGTGTGCGGCTTGATCGAGCCCGGCTTCGCAAGCACCTGGCCCCGCTCCACCTCTTCGCGCTTCGTGCCGCGCAGCAGCAGGCCCGCGTTGTCGCCGGCCTGGGCGAAGTCGAGTGTCTTCTGGAACATCTCGAGCCCGGTGACGACCGTCTTCGTGACCTGGGGATGGATCCCGATCATCTCGACCTCGGCGCCGACCTCGATCTTGCCCTGCTCGATGCGGCCGGTCACGACGGTGCCGCGGCCGGTGATCGTGAAGACGTCCTCGATCGGCATCAGGAAGGGCTTGTCGATGTCGCGCGTCGGCTCCGGAATGTGCGTGTCGACCGCTTCCATCAGCTCGAGGATCTTCGGCGTCCACTCCGCGTCGCCCTCGAGCGCCTTCAGCGCCGAGACCTGGATGACGGGGATGTCGTCGCCGGGGAACTCGTACTTCGAGAGCAGCTCGCGAACCTCGAGCTCGACAAGCTCGAGCAGCTCGGGGTCGTCGACCATGTCGGCCTTGTTGAGGGCGACGACGATCGCCGGCACCTCGACCTGGCGGGCGAGCAGGATGTGCTCGCGTGTCTGCGGCATGGGGCCGTCGGCCGCCGAGACCACGAGGATCGCGCCGTCCATCTGCGCGGCGCCCGTGATCATGTTCTTGATGTAGTCGGCGTGACCCGGGCAGTCGACGTGCGCGTAGTGGCGGTTCGCCGTCTCGTACTCGACGTGCGCGGTGTTGATCGTGATCCCGCGCTGCCGCTCTTCCGGCGCCTTGTCGATCTGGTCGAAGGCGACGGCTGTGCCGCCCTGCGTCTCCGCGAGGACCTTGGTGATCGCGGCCGTCAGCGTCGTCTTGCCGTGGTCGATGTGACCGATGGTGCCGACGTTGACGTGCGGCTTGGTGCGCTCGAACTTCTGCTTGGCCATTGGTGGCTCCTGATCTCCTTCGTTACCGAGTTAGGACCGAGCGTCGATGATGTCGCTCGCGATCGACTGAGGTACTTCCTCGTAGCGATCGAACTGCATGGTGAAATTGGCGCGCCCCTGCGTCATCGAACGCAGGTCGGTGGCGTACCCGAACATCTCCGACAACGGCACGCTGGCTTTGATGATCTGTGCGTTCCCCAGCGGGTTCATGGACTCGATGCTGCCGCGGCGGCTGTTGAGGTTACCCATCACGTCCCCGAGGTAGTCCTCGGGCGTCGTCACCTCGACGGCCATCACGGGCTCGAGCAACTTCGGCTTGGAGCGCTTCATGGCCTCCTTGAACGCCATCGACCCGGCGATCTTGAACGCACGCTCGCTCGAGTCGACCTCGTGGTACGACCCGTCCGTCAGCTCGATCTTCACGTCGACGATGGGATACCCGGCGAGCACGCCCGAGTTCATCGCTTCCTTGATGCCTGCGTCGACGGCCGGGATGTACTCCTTGGGAATCTTGCCGCCGGTGATGCGATCGGAGAACTCGTATCCGTCGCCCGGCTGCTGCGGCGAGAGGTTGATGACGACGTCGGCGAACTGGCCCGAGCCGCCGGTCTGGCGCACGAACTTCTCGCGGATGTTCTCCACCGGCTTGCCGGCGGTCTCGCGGTACGCGACCTGCGGGCGGCCCACGTTCGCGTCGACGTTGAACTCGCGCTTGAGGCGGTCGACGATGATCTCGAGGTGCAGCTCGCCCATGCCCTCGATGATCGTCTGGCCCGTCTCCTCGTCGGTCGAGACACGGAAGGTCGGATCCTCCTCTGAGAGCCGCGCGAGACCGGAGCCGAGCTTGTCCTGGTCGGCCTTCGACTTCGGCTCGACGGCGACGGCGATCACCGGCTCCGGGAACGTCATCGACTCGAGCACGATCGGCGCATTCTCCGCGGCGAGCGTGTCGCCCGTCGTCGTCGCCTTGAGACCGACGCCGGCGGCGATCTCGCCGGCCATGATCTCGTCGCGCTCCTCGCGATGGTTCGCGTGCATCTGGAGGATGCGGCTGACGCGCTCGGTCTTGCCGGTCGTCGTGTTCAGGACGCGGTCGCCGGACTTGATCCTGCCGGAGTAGACGCGGAAGTACGTGAGCTTGCCGACGTAGGGGTCGGACATGACCTTGAAGGCAAGCGCCGAGAAGGGCTCGTCCGGCGACGCGCCGCGAAGGACTTCCTCGCCCGACTTCGGGTCGAGGCCGATCATCGGCGGGACGTCGAGCGGACTCGGCAGGTAGTCGATGACCGCGTCGAGCAGCGGCTGCACGCCCTTGTTCTTGAAGGCGGAGCCGAGCAGGACGGGTGTGATCTCGTCGGCGATCGTCGCGGCGCGCACGGCGCGGCGGATCATGTCCGCGGTCACGCTGTTCTCGTCCTCCAGATACGCGCCGAGCACCTCGTCGTCGAAGCTCGAGATCGAGTCGACGAGCTGATGGCGGTACTCCTTGGCCTGCTCCACGAGCTCCGCGGGAATGTCGGTCGTCTCGAACTCCTGGCCGAGATCGTCCTTGTAGACGATTGCCTGCATGTCGAGCAGATCGATCACGCCGACGAAGTGCTCTTCCTGGCCGATCGGGATCTGCACCGGCACTGGGTTGGCGCCGAGCCGCTCGCGCATCGACTCGACGGCTGCGAAGAAGTTCGCGCCGGTGCGGTCCATCTTGTTGATGAACGCGATCCGCGGCACCTTGTACTTGTCGGCCTGGCGCCAGACCGTCTCGGACTGGGGCTGGACGCCGGCGACGGAGTCGAAGACGGCGACCGCGCCGTCGAGGACACGCAGGCTGCGCTCGACCTCGACCGTGAAGTCCACGTGCCCGGGCGTATCGATGATGTTGATTCGATGGTCACGCCAGAACGCCGTCGTCGCAGCCGACGTGATCGTGATGCCGCGCTCCTGTTCCTGCGCCATCCAGTCCATCGTCGCGGCGCCCTCGTGGACCTCGCCCATCTTGTGGGTGCGGCCCGTGTAGTAGAGGATCCGCTCGGTCGTCGTGGTCTTGCCCGCATCGATGTGGGCCATGATCCCGATGTTCCGGACGCGGTCGAGCGCGATCGAAGCTTCTTTTTCCTTGGTGCTCAAAATGGGTCCTGTCTCTTTCTCGCGCTACCAGCGGTAGTGCGCAAAGGCCTTGTTGGCCTGCGCCATCCGGTAGACGTCGTCCTTGCGCTTGAACGCTCCGCCCTGCTGGTTCATCGCGTCCATGATCTCGTTGGCGAGCTTGTTGCCCATGCCCTTCTCACGCCGCTCGCGCGCATACGTCACGAGCCAGCGCACGGCGAGCGTGCGGGCGCGACGCTGCGGCACCTCGACGGGCACCTGGTAGTTCGCACCGCCGACGCGGCGGCCCTTGACCTCGAGCACCGGCGTGACCGTCTTGACAGCGCTCTCCAGCACCTCGAGCGCCGGCTTGCCGGTCTTGGCCTCGACCGTCTTGAGCGCCTCGTAGACGATCAGCTCGGCGACCGACTTCTTGCCGTCGAGCATCACCTTGTTGATCACCTGCGTGACGAGCTGCGAGTTGTAGACCGAGTCGCCGAGGGCCACGCGGGCTTGAACGTCTGCACGACGAGGCATTACGAGCCCTTCTTGGCGCCGTACTTCGAGCGGGCCTGCTTGCGATCCGCGACGCCGCCCGTGTCGAGCGCGGCGCGGATGATCTTGTAGCGGAAGCCCGGGAGGTCCTTGACGCGGCCGCCGCGGACGAGCACGACCGAGTGCTCCTGCAGGTTGTGGCCCTCGCCGGGGATATAGGCCCCGATCTCCATGCCGTTCGTGAGCCGGACGCGGGCGACCTTCCGCAGAGCCGAGTTCGGCTTCTTCGGGGTGGTCGTGTACACGCGCGTGCAGACGCCACGCTTCTGCGGCGAGCCGGCGAGCGCGGGCGTCTTGGTCTTCGCCTGAGGAGCCTTGCGGCCCTTCCGGACGAGCTGATTCACGGTCGGCATTGTTTTCGGTCTTCTCTCTTTCGCAACAAAGCTAGTGCAACAACACGGGGGCAGTCGCAACAAAACGGTCGGCGGGGCAGCAGCCCCTGCCAACCGGCCCGCGGCATGGTAGCGGAAGCGCCTCGCGAGCGTCAAACCGGCAAACCCTGTTGCTGAGCGGGAAACCGACCCGAAATACGACTTACAGAGCATAGCTTCGGAGGCAGCGGCGATCTATGGTGCGACACAACGAGCTACCGAGCTCGACGTCTCGCTCTCTGCGGTCGATGAATCACCTGCTCATAGGCATATCTGTGGGGCTCGGCGCGTGCGTCGTGCTCCTGCTCGTTCTGCTGGCGACGCTCGTGCGGCGGTCGACGAGGCGTGCCGACGAGCGGGTCACGGACGTCGTTCGCATCCTCGAGACGCGGATGGACGAGCTCGGACAGGAGCTTGCAGGCGCGGTCGAGCGCGCCGAGGAGGAGGGCCGGCGCAGCCGGTTCCTCGGCGAGATCGCGGGCACGATCGAGCTCGACGAGGTGCTCGCGCGAACGCTCGAGGCGGCAACCGGCGCCGTGCCGGAGATCGACGCCTCGGTCGTGCGCCTCGAGAACCCGGACGGCGAGCCCACGGTGGCGGCCCACGGCCTGTCGGCCGACGGCGCCGAGGCGATCACGGGCCCTCCGGACGGCAGCCGCGCCCGGGCGATCGAGGTCTCGTACCGCTACGCCGACGACGCCGAGGACCCCGCCCGCCAGATCCACGGCGGGCTCGCGGTGCCGCTCGAGGAGCGCGGCGGCCGGATCGGGTATCTGAGCGTCTTCACGCGCGCCCCCGGTCGGCGCTTCGACGACGACGACGTGCGGCGGCTCGAGGAGCTCTCGCTCCGCGCGGGCCCGGCGATCGAGAACGCGCGCCGGTTCCGTGAGGCGCGGCAGCTGGCCGACCTCGACGGGCTGACCGGCCTCCACAACCGGCGCTACTTCCACGAGACGCTCGCGCGCGAGTGCGGCCGCGCCCACCGCTACTCACGCCGCCTGTCGCTGATGGTGTTCGACATCGACGACTTCAAGAACGTGAACGACCGGATCGGCCACCTCGCCGGCGACGCAGTCCTCGCCGAAGCGGCAGGTCGCGCGCGGGAGGTCGTCCGGAGCGCCGACATCCCATGCCGGGTGGGTGGAGACGAGTTCGCCGTCGTCCTGCCCGAGTCGAGCCTCGAGCAGGCCGACCAGCTGTTCGGCCGGATCCAGACCGCGATCTCCGGCCGGCCGATCGGCCAGGCAGGGCGGCTGAAGATCTCCGCCGGCGTCGCCGAGCTCCAGGCCGAGGACGACTCGATCTCCTTCTTCGAGCGCGCCGACGAGGCGCTCTACCGTGCGAAAGAAGCCGGCAAGGGCCGCTCGATGGCAGCACAGAACCGCTCCGCATAGCATCGCTTCGCTCGCTTCACGGGGGAAACCATGTTTCCCCCGTGGGGCCCCTTCTTCGCTGCTGTCGGCGAGGCCGCTCACTGCTGCGCGGAACAAGTTCCGCTCCGCGACGAAAGGCGGGCGGCTCAGCCAAGCCCGAGGAAGCGTAGGTACGACGAGAAGAAGCTCCGTGTCGGAGCTCCTCCTCGCACGCGCTGTTCGCCGTTCCCTATGGCGCAGGGACGGCGGTGCGGTTGGCCGGGACGATCTGCTGCTGGTACGAGAACACCTCGCGGCTGCCGGGATCGACGAGGACCTTGAGCCAGTTGACGTCGTTGTCGCCGTTCGCCTGGTTGTCACCGAAGGTCTCGACGCGGGTGAAGTTCTCGAGCCTGCGTCCCTGTGTGTCCAGCAGCGGCTTGTCGATCCGGAAGTAGTGCGAGTCGCCGTTGACGTAGGCGACCGGCTTCCTGAAAGCGACAGTGTCGTCGCGGAGCGCGCTCAGGAACTGCTGGAACCCGTCGGGCTGCCCGTCCGTCTCGGCGAGGGTCTTCGCGTCACGGAGCGGCGCGCGGGTGCCGTCGGACCCATCCCACCCCGGATCGGCCTGGCTGATGATCATCACGGCCGCCGAATGCCGCGCGGTGGCGATGCTGAACGTCTCGTTGAGCCACGCGATGTCGGCGGCGTTTCGCGCCGCGTATTCCGCCGGATCGGGGGCGGTGTCGCAGAGGTTGTTGCAGGATCCCTGCACGTTGAGGGTGACGTAGGTGACGCCCTCGACGGTCCAGCGCCTGTTCTCGATGCACGCCGCCGGGCCGCTGACTCCGAGGCACGTCGGGGCCGTCTGGACCTCCTGCCGCATTCGATGCTGCCCGAGCGAGAAGGGCGTGCTGAAGAACAGGTGCCGCTCCTTGTCGAGCTGCGCCAGCGAGTTGTAGCCCGCGGTCCGGTCGCAATCGACCCAGTCGTTGTCGCCGGGCGTGAACATCGCGGGTGCGCGAAGCGAGTTGAAGTAGGACAGCGCCTGCGTGTACACGCTGTCGGTGCACTCGCTCGAGCCGCTCTTCAGGTCGCCGTCGTGCGCGGTGAACACGAGGTCCTGCTGGTTCATGTCGGCGATCAGATTCGGCACACCCGTTGTCGCCTGGAGTGTCGAGTACGGCAGGTCTCCCCAGAGCCCGATCGCATAGGTGCTGTTGCCGTGGTCGCCTTCGTCTCCGCCTCTGCCGTTGAGGCTTGTGCCGGTTGCGATCCCGGCTGTGATCACCGCAGCGAGCAGTGCCCCGATGATGGGCATGACGAGCTTGCGCATTGCTGTCCCCTCTCCGTGATTTCCGTGGTCGGTCGGATTCGAGTGCGACGCTAACAGCGCGAAATCGGGGCTTCTACGCGCGTCACCACACCTTCACCGCACCGATTCCGCTTCGCTACGCTCGCTTCACGGGGGAAACCATGTTTCCCCCGTGGGCCCCCTTCTTCCTGCTGCTCACGGCGAGACGTCTCACTGCTGCGCCGAACAAGTTCGGCTCCGCGACGAAAGAGCCGCGAGTCAGCCGAGGCGCAGGAACGGGAGATACGACGTGAGGTCGACCGCTGCCGGTTGCGGCAGGTCGTCGCGCGCGCAGATTGCGTCGTTCAGGGCGGCGCGCTGTTGCGCGACGCTCCACTTCTCGAACGCGGCGCCGCGGGCGAACGAGCGGAGCGCGGCGGCGATTGTCGGCTTTGCCTGGCCGAGCGGCACCGCGCCGAGCGGAAGTGCATCCGCGAGCGCCTTCACCGTGAACGACCCGTCGCTCGTGCGCACGACAACCGAGCGCCCGGTGGCGACGTCGAAGAGCGGGCCCGGTGCGACCTCGTCGAGTGCGAGGCCCTTCGGCTTGCCACCGAGCCAGCCAGGCGCCGGCTTCGCCTGCACGAGCCGCACGAGCAGGTCCGGGTACGAGTCGTAGAAGGTCTTCACCTCGGACGCCGACGGGTTGCCCGCCGCGAGCGTCGCCTCGAGCTTCGCGCGCCGCAACTGGTCGCCGAGGACGCCGCGCGCGATGTCGACGCTCGCGTGCGCCTGCTTCAACGCCGTGAGGTACGCGCTACTGCTTCCGTTGAACTCCTGGGCGATGACCGCGCGCTCGGCGGCGAGCACCGCCTGGCCCGGGACCGGAACCCTCCCGCTCTCGACGAGCCGCTCGTAGAGCGCGCTGTATGCGGTGTCGCGCTCGCCGGTGACGAGCTGGAGTCGCTGGATGGCGTCGTTCGACAAGAACTTGTCGCCCATGACGCACTGCTCGCCGGACACGAGCGTCGTCAGCTGTCCCGTCGTGCGCGACGGGTCGAAGTCGGTGCCGATCGCCTTTGGCGCGTTGCACAGCGCCGGCGAGCGAGTCCAGAGCCACGCACACAGCGCGTATGCCTTCGCGGGATCCTGCTCGGCGACGGTCCACTGCCCCCACCCCCACGACCAGACGGATGCGATGCCCGTCTCCGCCGCGACCTGTTGCGCGGCGAGCGACTGCCACTTCGCGACTTGATACCAGGCTGAGTCGGGTTGGAGGCCGCTCCTTCCGCCGAAGCCCTTCGTCGAGGCGAAGCTGATCATCAGACCGACGCGGCTGGGCGCGATGCCAATCGAGGTGAAGTCCTCGACGGCCTGCCGGTACGAGTCGCGCAGGTTGCGATTGCCGAGCACCGGCCCGCTCTTCCAGGTTGCGGTCGCCGGGATGTAGTCCTCCCGGACGATCTCCGCAGCCGCGGCCAGCTGCTGCCACCACACGAGCGCGTCGCCGCCCGTGTACGGCCGCGCCGCGATCAGCATCACCGGGTGCGCACCGAGGGCGGCCAGCTGCTGCACGAACGTGAGCGCGTTCTGGCGGTACTGCGCGTTGTTGTCCGACCACGGAGTGACGAGCCCCGCGCCGGCGAGCTCGTTGAGCACGATCACCGGAGTCGCGCAGCCGGTCTGCGCGACCGCGTAGTCGAAGAACGTCTTCGCGCGGGCGGCGAGGAGCGATGGGTCGGCCGGCTTCGTCGTCGTGCCGATGCGGTTCGGCAGATTGAGGTCGAAGTAGACGGTCGCGGCACCCGCGGCGCGCATCTGCGCCGGCCATCCGCCGCTCGACGCGCCGACGACGATTCCCGGCTTGCCGAAAATCGCCTCGTACGCCGGGGTCGGCCAGCCGAACTCGGCATACAGCGGTTGCGTGTCCGGCAGGCCGCACTGGCCTGCGTACGGCGGAAGCGGTACCGAAGCGCCCCGCGCACCCGAGCCGATCGAGAGCACGGCCCCGCAGAGGACGACGAGTATTGCGAGCTGCTTCTTCACGAGACGCTGTACCTGTGTAGCAAGAAGGCCGGTCGGGCCACGACAGCTCTTCCCGTCGCGGAGCCGAACTTGTTCGGCGCAGCAGTGATTCCGCCTGCCGCGAGCACGAACCCAGAAGGGGGTTCACGGGGGAAACTGGTTTCCCCCGTGAAGCAAGCGAAGCGATGCGTCAGGCCCACGGGGGAAACATGGTTTCCCCCGTGAAGCCCGCGAAGCGAAGCGAGCTAGGCGCCGTCGAGCGGAGTGTCGACCTCCGGGACCTCTTCGGCCTCGATCGTGCTGTGGCCGTTGCCCGAGCCGTTGCCGTCGGTCGTCTCCGGCGCGCCGCCGAAGTCGAGGCCGAGGCCGGCGAGCCCGTCGCCGCCACCCGAATCGATCTCCTCGAGCGCCGCGAGCAGCTGCTCCTCCGTTGCCGGCCGCGTGTACGCGGACACCGGCACCTTGTCGGACGGCCGGATCTGGATCTGCCGGTACCGCTTCAGCCCTGTCGCCGCCGGGATGAGCTTCCCGATGATGACGTTCTCCTTCAGGCCGAGCAGCCGGTCGACCTTGCCCTCGATCGCCGCGTCGGTCAGCACCTTCGTCGTCTCCTGGAACGAGGCGGCCGAGAGGAACGACTCGGTCGCGAGCGACGCCTTGGTGATACCGAGGATCAGCGGCTCCCAGGTGGCCTGCTCCTTGCTCTTCAGCTTCTTGATCTTCTTGTTCTCGCGGTCGAGCACGAGCTTGTCCACGAGCTGGCCCGGCAGGAGCTCCGTCCCGCCCGCGTTGTCGACGCGGACCTTCTTGAGCATCTGACGAACGATCAGCTCGATGTGCTTGTCGTGGATCTCGACGCCCTGCGACTTGTAGACCTTCTGCACCTGGTCGACGAGATACAGCTCGACGGCCGTGTAGCCCTTGAGGCGCAGCAACTCGGCGGGACTGATCGAGCCCTCGTGCAGCGCATCGCCCTGCTCGACGACCTGACCGTGCGCGACGAGCAGACGCGTGCGGCGCGGAACGGTGAACGACTTGTCGTCCTCCTCGTTGCCGGACGCAGCGACGATCGTGAGCTTGATCTGCCGGTCGGTCTCCTCGAGCGCGACGGTGCCGCCGATCTCCGCAAGCTGCGCAGCGCCCTTCGGGTTCCGCGCCTCGAAGATCTCGACGACACGCGGGAGGCCGTGCGTGATGTCCGCGCCGGCGATACCGCCGGTGTGGAACGTCCGCATCGTCAGCTGCGTGCCCGGCTCGCCGATCGACTGCGCGGCGATGATGCCAACCGCGTCGCCGATCTCCGACATCTCGCCGGTCGCGAGGAACGTGCCGTAGCAGGCCTGGCACACGCCGACCTCGGCGTTGCACTTGAGCACCGAGCGCACGGGGACGACGAACGACTGTGCGAAGTCCTCGAGCTCCTCGACGATCTCGCGCAGACGCGGGATCGTGATCTCCTCGCCGGCCTCGGCGATCACCGTCTTGCCGGGCTTACCCGACGCGAGCGGCTTGAAGATGTCCTCGGCCAGGATGCGCGCGGCGACGCTCTTGTTCAGGCCGTCCGGCAGGAAGAGCGGCAGCTCGACGAACTCCTTCGAGCCGCAGTCGGCCTCCCGGATGATCACGTCCTGCGAGACGTCGACGAGACGCCGCGTCAGGTAGCCCGAGTCGGCCGTGCGGAGCGCCGTGTCGGCGAGACCCTTGCGGGCGCCGTGCGTCGAGATGAAGTACTCGAGCACCGAGAGGCCTTCCATGAAGTTGGCCTTGATCGGGCGCTCGATGATCTCGCCCTTCGGATTCGCCATGAGGCCGCGCATCCCGGCGAGCTGACGCAGCTGCGTGAACGAGCCGCGGGCGCCGGAGTTGGCCATCATGAAGATCGGGTTCAACTCCTGCAGGTTGTCGGTCATCGCCTGGGCAACGGTCTCGGTCGCCTCCGTCCAGGTATTCACGATCGACTCGTGACGCTCGGACTCGGTGATGAGGCCGTGCTCGTACGCCTGCTCGACCTTGGCGACCCGCTCCTCGTACTCGGCGAGGATCTTCTCCTTGTTCGGCGGGATGACGACGTCGTTCTTCGAGATCGTGACGCCGGCCTTCGTGCCGTAGAGGAAGCCGAGATCCTTGATCGTGTCGAGCACGGATGCGACAGCGTGCGCGCCGTACTCGTCGACGAGGATCGAGATGAAGTCGCCGAGCTCCTTCTTCGAGAGCGTGCGGTTCAGGAAGTCGTGGTAGGTCGTGTACTCCCCGCCGTCGAGCTCACCGACCGCCTCGCGCAGCGCACGATCGATCTCCGCGTTGAAGATCACGCGGCCCGCGGTGGTGAGCACGAGCTCGCCCTCCCACAGGTACTCGACCGGCGTCTGAAGCGTGATCTGCTTCGACTCGACGGAGAACTCGATCTCCTCCTCGGTGCGGAAGCGCTTCGGCCGCGGATCCAGCTCCTCGGCGGTGAGCTCGTCGAAGTTCAGGTCGGAGTAGGTGAGGTAGTACGACCCGAGCACCATGTCCTGCGTCGGCGTCGCAAGTGCGCGACCGGATGCCGGCGAAAGGATGTTGTTCGCCGAGAGCATCAGGATCCGGCACTCAGCCTGCGCCTCCGCGGACAGCGGAACGTGCACGGCCATCTGGTCGCCGTCGAAGTCCGCGTTGAACGCGTGACAGACGAGCGGGTGGACCTGGATCGCCTTGCCCTCGACGAGGGTCGGCTCGAACGCCTGGATGCCGAGACGATGGAGCGTCGGCGCGCGGTTCAAGAGCACCGGGTGCTCCTGGATCACCTCTTCGAGGATGTCCCAGACCTCGCCTTGCATCTGGTCGACGTGCCGCTTGGCCGCCTTGATGTTCTGGACGATCTTCCGCTCGACGAGCCGGCTCATGATGAACGGCTTGAAGAGCTCGAGCGCCATCAGCTTCGGCAGTCCGCACTGGTGGAGCTTGAGGTGCGGGCCGGCGACGATCACCGAGCGGCCGGAGTAGTCGACGCGCTTGCCGAGCAGGTTCTGGCGGAACCGGCCCTGCTTGCCCTTGAGCATGTCGGAGAGCGACTTGAGCGGGCGATTGCCCGGGCCCGTCACGGCGCGGCCGCGGCGGCCGTTGTCGAACAGCGCGTCGACGGCCTCCTGCAACATCCGCTTCTCGTTGTTGACGATGATCTCCGGCGCGCCGAGGTCGAGCAGCCGCTTGAGGCGGTTGTTCCGGTTGATCACGCGGCGGTAGAGGTCGTTCAGGTCCGACGTGGCGAAGCGGCCACCGTCGAGCTGCACCATCGGGCGCAGCTCCGGCGGGATGACCGGTACGGCCTCGAGGATCATCCACTCGGGCTTGTTCTCCGAGGTGACGAACGCCGAGACGACCTTCAGCCGCTTGATCGCGCGCTGGAGCTTCTGGCCCTTGCCGGTGCGGATCTGCTCGCGCAGGATCGCGGCCTCGTTCGTGAGGTCGAGGTCCTTGAGCAGGTCACGGATCGCCTCGGCGCCCATGCCGCCCCGGAAGTAGACGCCGAAGCCGTACGGGGAGCCGAACCGGTCCTTGAGCTCGCGGAAGATCTGCTCGTCGTTGACGATCATCTTCGGCTCGAGCTCGCGGAAGAGCTGCCACACCTGCTCGAGGCGGCGTACCGAGTCGACCGAGGCCTCGCGCGCGTCGTCGCGGCGGGACTCGATGTCGAGGTACATCTCGCGGACCTTGAGCGCCCACTGGATGATCGCGTCGAGGTCTTCCTTCTGGATGCGACCGTCGGTGCGCAGGCAGAGGTCGTTCGTCAGCTCGCGGATGTCCTGACCCTCTTCCCACGTGTCGACGACATCCTTGAGCAGGCCCGCACCGAGATCGCGCGCCTTGTCGAGGTTCTTGACGTCGACGCCTGCAACGGCATCGACGTCGTCGGGATGAACCTCGTCGCCCGTGAGCATCGTGTCGACGATGCGATGGATGTGCTTCGTGATCGCACCCTTCTTCGCACCGGTCGCCTTGGCGAGCTCCTTCTCGAGCGGGAGGATCGCTGCGAGGATTTGCTCCGCCGCCGCTGCGACCTGCTCGAGCTCGCGCGGCGCGAGCCGGCGGTCGTCGCGGATCGCGGCGTTGCGGACGAGCTCGCGGATCTTCTTCGAGTCTTCGGTCGTGATCTGGCCGACGAGCTCGACGAACAGGTTGCTGACGAGGCCGCGAACGTCCTCGAGCGTCGGCAGGCCCTGCTCCTCGGCCCAGTTCGACAGGCCGCGGGCCCAGAAGTCGTCGTCCTCGTCGAAGTTCCGCTCCTTGCCCTTCGCGAAGTAGTCGCGACGGCGTGCGAGACGGTCCTCGAGCGCGGCGAGCGCTTCGTCGCGGTCGACGTAGATGCGCTCGGACTCGGCCTTGACCTGGTCCTCGAGCGCGTTGACGTCGGCTGCGCGCTTCTCGTTGTCGACCGCGGTGACGATCGACGCGGCGAAGTACAGCACCTTCTCGAGCTCGCGCGGGGCGAGGTCGAGCAGGTAGCCGATGCGGCTCGGCACGCCCTTGAAGAACCAGATGTGCGAGACCGGCGCGGCGAGGTCGATGTGCCCCATCCGCTCGCGGCGCACCTTCTGCCGCGTCACCTCGACGCCGCAGCGCTCGCAGATGATGCCCTTGTAGCGGACGCGCTTGTACTTCCCGCAGTAGCACTCCCAGTCGCGGGTCGGGCCGAAGATGCGCTCGCAGAAGAGCCCATCCCGCTCAGGCTTCAGCGTGCGGTAGTTGATCGTCTCGGGCTTGGTGACCTCGCCCGAAGACCAGTCGCGGATCTGCTTGCTCGAGGCAAGGCCGATCCGAATCGCATCGAATTCGTTGATGTCGATCAAGTTTCTCCTCAGTCCCTAATCAGTCTTCGAGTTCAAGGTCAACGAGGTCTTTGTCGCCCAAGGGGCCGACTTCAGCCTCCACTTCTTCTTCGGCTTCCTTCTCCTCGGAGATCTCGACGTCGTCGAGGTCACCGAGCGATTCGTCCGCCGGGAGTGCCAGCTCGCCGTCGGCGTCGACGCGCTCCTGGCCGTCCTCCACTTCCTCCGCCGTGGCCGGGCGGCCGACGGCCCGCAGCGATCCGGGCGAGAGGTCGATACCGAGCTCCTCGGCTGCGCGCAGGAGCTCGTCCTCCTCTTCGCGCACCTCGACCTCACGGCCGTCGTCGGACTGCACGTGCACGTCGAGCGCGAGCGACTGCATCTCCTTCAGCAGCACCTTGAAGGACTCGGGGATCGACGGCTCGGCGATGTTCTCGCCCTTGACGATCGCCTCGTACGCCTTCACGCGCCCGACCGTGTCGTCGGACTTGATCGTGAGCATCTCCTGCAGCGTGTAGGCGGCGCCGTACGCCTCGAGTGCCCAGACCTCCATCTCGCCGAAGCGCTGGCCGCCGAACTGCGCCTTACCACCGAGCGGCTGCTGGGTGACGAGCGAGTACGGGCCCGTGCTCCGCGCGTGGATCTTGTCGTCCACGAGGTGGAGCAGCTTCAGGATGTACATGTAGCCGACGGTGACCTTCTGCTCGAACGGCTCACCGGTGCGGCCGTTGAAGAGCTGCACCTTGCCCGAGCACTTCCGGCCGGGGGCCCGCTTCTGGTCGACGTTCATCTTGATCGGCGAGTCGGGGTTCTGCTCCGTCCACGCGATCAGCGCGTCGTCGACGTCCACCGGCGTGGCGCCGTCGAACACCGGCGTCGCGATCGCCTTCGGGTCGCCGCCGTTGACCACCTGGCGGCGCACCTTCCAGCTGTCGTCCTCGAGCTTGCGGTCGCCGTTCTCGTGGAAGACGCCGTGCGCCGCGGCCCAGCCGAGGTGCGTCTCGAGCACCTGGCCGATGTTCATCCGGCTCGGCACGCCGAGCGGGTTGAGCACGATGTCGACCGGGCGGCCGTCCGGGAGGAACGGCATGTCCTCCTCGGGGACGATCTTCGAGATGACGCCCTTGTTGCCGTGGCGGCCGGCGAGCTTGTCGCCCTCCGCGATCTTGCGCTTCTTCGCGACGTAAACGCGGACGAGCTCGTTCACGCCGGGGCTCAGGTCGTCGCCCGACTCACGTGCGAACGTCTTGACGTCGATGACGACGCCGCCCTCGCCGTGCGGGACCTTGAGCGAGGTGTCGCGCACCTCGCGCGCCTTCTCCTTGAAGATGGCGCGGATCAGCTTCTCCTCGGCCGTCAGCTCGGTCTCGCCCTTCGGCGTGACCTTGCCGACGAGCAGGTCGCCCGAGCCGACCTCCGCACCGATGCGGACGACGCCGCGCTCATCGAGCTGCGCGAGCGACTCCTCCGAACGGTTCGGAATGTCGCGGGTGATCTCCTCGTCGCCGAGCTTCGTCGAGCGAGCGTCGATCTCGTACTCGTGGATGTGGATCGACGAGAGGATGTCGTCCTTGACGATCCGCTCGCTGAGGACGATCGCGTCCTCGAAGTTGTAGCCCTCGAACGGCATGAACGCGACGAGCAGGTTGGCGCCGAGCGCGAGCTCGCCGTTGTCGGTCGAGCTGCCGTCCGCGAGGACCTCGCCCGCCCTGACCTTGTCGCCGAGCCGAACCACCGGCTTGTGGTGGATCAGCGTGCCCTGGTTCGAGCGCATGAACTTCGTCAGCGTGTAGTCGTCCCTGCCGTCCTTCGCCTCGACGGTGATCTTGTCGGCGTCGAGATCGACGATGGTGCCGGCACGCAACGCGATGACGACGTCGCCCGAGTCGACCGCGGCGCGGTACTCGAGGCCGGTGCCGACGAGCGGCGCCTGGCGCACGAGCAGCGGCACGGCCTGCCTCTGCATGTTCGCGCCCATGAGCGCACGGTTCGCATCGTCGTGCTCGAGGAACGGAATCAGGGCCGTCGAGACCGACACGATCTGCGCCGGTGCGACGTCCATGAACTCGACCGACTTCGGCGGCGCCGTCACGGCCTCGCCCTCTGCCGAGCGGCAGAGCACGGCGGTCTCGAGCAGCTTGCCGTTCTTGTCGAGCGTCGCAGTGGCCTGCGCGATCGTGTAGCGCGACTCCTCGACCGCGTCGAGGTAGACGATCTCGTCGGTCACTTTGCCGCCGATCACCTTGCGGTACGGCGTCTGGATGAACCCGAACTCCGAGACCGTCGCGTACGACGCGAGGTAGCCGATGAGGCCGATGTTCGGGCCTTCCGGCGTCTCGATCGGGCACATGCGGCCGTAGTGCGTCGGGTGGACGTCGCGCACTTCGATCGGCGCCCGCTCACGCGTGAGGCCGCCGGCGCCGAGGGCGCTGAGGCGGCGCCGGTGCGTGAGCCCGGCGAGCGAGTTCGTCTGGTCCATGAACTGCGAGAGCTGCGAGGAGCCGAAGAACTCCTTCAACGCGGCCACGACCGGACGGATGTTGATGATCGTCTGCGGCGTGATCGTGTCGACGTCCTCCGTCGTCATCCGCTCGCGCACGACGCGCTCCATGCGGTAGAGACCGACGCGGAACGCCTCCTGGATCAGCTCGCCGACCGTGCGCAGGCGCCGGTTGCCGAAGTGCTCGTACTCGTCGAGCTCGGCGGCGATGGGTGCGCGGGGCAGGCCGAACGCCTCGGCGGCGAAGTCCTTCGTGTCCTCCGGGACGCCGAGGTTGACCGGCAGGGCGATCAGCTTCTTGACGAGAGCGACGATGTCCTCGGTGGTGAGGACGCGCGTGTCCTCCGGGACGTTGACGCCGAGCCGCTGGTTGAGCTTGTAACGGCCGACCTTCGTCAGGTCGTAGCGCTTGGGATCGAAGAACAGCGCGCGCAGGAGGTTCCGCGCGTTGTCGAGCGTCGGCGGCTCACCCGGGCGCTGCTTCTTGAAGACCTCGATCAGGGCCTCTTCCTCCCGCGTGGAAGGGTCCTTCTCGAGCGTGTTCACGATGTACGACGAGTTGCCGAAGAGGGCGAGGATCGCCTCGTTCGTCGACGTATCGAGCTTGAAGCCGGTCGTCGGATCCTCGGCCGGGAGGGCGCGGAGGAGCGTCGTGATCGGCAGCTTGCGCTTGCGGTCGATGCGGGCGTAGACGATGCCCTTCTTGTCGATCTCGAGCTCGAGCCACGAGCCACGGCTCGGCATGAGGTTCGCGGTGAAGACCTGCTTCGTCGCGTCCTTCGGCTCCATCAGGTAGGCGCCCGGTGAGCGGACGAGCTGCGTGACGATCACGCGCTCGGTGCCGTTGATGATGAAGGTGCCGAACTCGGTCATCATCGGGAAGTCGCCCATGAAGACCGTCTGCTCGCGGATCTCGCCGGTGTCCTTGTTCACGAACCGGACCGTCATCGAGAGCGGAGCCTGGTAGGTCAGATCCTTTTCGCGGCACTCCTTGATGGAGAACTGCGGCTGACCGAAGATGTAGTTGCCGAATTCAACGGCGAGCGAGCCCGTGTAATCCTCGATCGGCGAGATGTCGTCGATGGTCTCGCGGAGACCCTCGTCCAGGAACCACTTGAACGAGGCGATCTGGATGTCGATCAGGTTCGGGAGCTCGAGGACGTTCTCGATGCGGGAAAAGGACTTACGCGCGCGGGGCGATGCGACCTTGGTGGTCAATAGAAAAAGCCTCCCTTAAGGACGTGCGAAATCAGCTGAATGCAGGCGAGCGGGCAATGGGCGGGCGCACGGACGTGACGAACGTCGGCGCGCAACCAGCAAGAGTACCGGAAACGACCCCTTTACCGCAAGCGAAGCCCGCGGGCGATTGCCGGATTGCTCGGAACTGTAGCGCGCTGCCCCCCGTCCGTCCAGGGGCGGAAGGGGACGGCGCCCCGGGGGCCGGGGCGCCGTCCGGAATCCCGGGTCCTTACGGCTGGGTCGTGGTCGTGCCGGTGGTGGTGCCGGCGGTGGTCGTCGCGGCGGTCGTCGTGGTCGCGGCGGTCGTCGTGGTCGCGGCGGTGGTCGTCGTCGCCGGAACCGTCGTGGTGACGGTCGTCGTGCCGTGCCCGTGCTCGTGCCTGCCGTGGTGCTCGTCGTGCTTCTGGGTCGTCGTCTGCCCGGTGGTCGTCTGGCCGGTCGTCGTCGTCTGCCCGGTGGTGGTGACCGGGAACGGCCGGACGGGCCGGAGCTCGACGTCCTTCACCGTGAAGACGAGCGCGGAGCCGGTGCGCGTCGCGCAGGCCTCGGCCCGGACACGCACGGTCTGCCCGGTGGAGCCAACGGCCAGATTCAGCTGCGTGCCCGCGGGGACGAGGCTCCGCGGGCCGGCGCGGTCGACGGTCAGGGCGAGGGTCAGCGGCGCGACCGTCCCGGAAAGATGCACGGGGTGGCAGAAATCGCCGAGCTTCATGCCGTACCCGCCGTGGTCAGCGAGCGCGATCGACGCAAAGATGCCCGCGGCGAACACGGCGGACAGAGCGATCAGCTTGAGCTTCATCTAATCCTCCAGGGAGTAACTCGGCGTCGCACGTGGAGATGCTCTGCCGCGGACAAACATGCGGCTCCCTTCGTAAAACCCCTGTAAAGCAGGACGAGGGGCGCCTTTCGGCGCCCCTCGTCGAACTCGAGCGATGAAGCGGGTTACTTGATCTCGACCGAGGCGCCGGCTTCCTCGAGCTGCGCCTTGAGCGAATCTGCCTCTTCCTGGTTGATGCCCTCCTTGACCGGCCCGGGAGCCGAGTCGACGAGGTCCTTCGCTTCCTTCAGGCCGAGCCCGGTGATCGCGCGAACGACCTTGATCACCTGGATCTTCTGCTGGCCCGCTCCGGTGAGGATGACGTCGAACGCCGTCTTCTCCTCCACCTCGGCCGCGGGTGCTCCGCCGCCGGCGGCCGCAACCGCGACCGGCGCAGCGGCGGTGATGCCCCACTCGTCCTCGATTTTCTTCTTCAGCTCGACCAGCTCGAGAACGGACATGCTCCCGAGCTGCTCGAAGATCGTGTCGACAGCAGCCATTACTGCGCCTCCTCGTGGTCTTCGGTGGTTGTCTCTTCCGTTGCGGCCGGCTCGGGAGCCTCATCCGCGGGTGCTTCCGTCGTCTCTGCGTCGGCGGCCGGCTCCTCAGCGGGAGCGGCCTCCTCGGCGGGAGCCGTCTCTTCTACGACCGGGGCGGCCTCGGCGGGAGCCGCGGACGCCGACGTGTCGCCGCCTGCCTCGAGCTGCTCGATGCGAGCGTCGATCAGGCCGTACAGGTTCTGCAGCGGTGCGGTGACGAGGCCCAGCAGGGCCGTGACAGGCGCGATGATCGCGGCGAGTACCTGGCCGCGCAGGATGTCGAGCGGCGGGAGCGTTGCGAGGCTCTCGACCTCTTCGGCCGTCATCGTGCGGCCCTGGAGCACGCCGCCCTTGATCATCAGGATCTTCGACTCGCGGGCCATGTCGGCGAGCGCCTTGGCGGCGGCCACCATGTCACCCTCGGCCGCGAGGAAGGCGATCGCGCTCGGCCCTTCGAGCAGGGTCAGGAGCGCCTCGGAGCCGGCGGCCTCTGCGGCACGCCGCCCGAGTGTGTTCTTGACGACCGAGAAACGGGCGCCGCTCTCGAGCAGCCGGGTGCGAAGCGCATCGATCTGCGGCATTGTGAGGCCGCGGTAATCGGCCACGAGCAGCGTCTCGGACGTGCGCAGCCGCTCCGTCAGCTCGGCGACGACGAGCTCCTTGTCTTCTTTCTTCATCTGGTCATTTCCTCCGGAAATGACTAGGCCCGCTTGAGGCGGGCCGAGAAGCGGAGGGGCTTCGCCCGTACACGGGGCGTCTCCACGTTCGTCCCCACCTCGGCTGGACTTCTGCCGCCCTTCATCAAGGCGACTGCCAACTGTCTCCGGCGGTTCTAGTCGATTTAGCTTGCGAGTGTAGCTGCCTTCAGCGAGGAATCGGTCTCAGCCGATCCCTCCAGTTCGTCGACGATCCCGCGCACGCGTGTCGGGTCGACGTGGATGCCCGGGCCCATCGTGCTCGCCAGTGTGATCTGCTGGATGTAGCGGCCCTTGGACGCCGACGGCTTCGCACGGATGATCTCCTCCACGACCGTCGCGTAGTTCTCGACGAGCGCGCGTTCGTCAAAGCTCTTCTTGCCGATCGCCAAGTGCACGTTCGCGCCGCGGTCGGTCCGGTACTCGAGCTTGCCCGCCTTCGCCTCGCGCACGGCCTTGCCGATGTCGAAGGTGACGGTGCCGGTCTTCGGGTTCGGCATCAGGCCGCGCGGACCGAGGACGCGGCCGAGCCGGCCGACGTTGCCCATCTGGTCCGGCGTGGCGATCGCCACGTCGAAGTCGGTGAAGCCCTCCTGAACGCGCGTGGCGAGATCGGCGGAGCCCACGATGTCGGCGCCGGCCTCCTCGGCCTCGCGTGCCTTGTCGCCCTCGGCGAAGACGGCGACGCGGACGTCGCGGCCGGTGCCGTGGGGAAGCATGAGCGTGCCGCGGAGCTGCTCGTCGGCGTGACGCACGTTGAGCCCGAGGCGGAAGTGCACCTCGACCGTCTCGTCGAACTTCGCGAGCTCCATCGCCTTGAGCTTGCGGATCGCCTCGACCGGCGAATACGTCTTCTCGCGGTCGATCGAGCCGCGCGCGTCGACGTATTTCTTGCCGTGCTGCGCCATTACAGGTCCACCTCGACTCCCATCGAGCGGGCGGTGCCCGCGATGATCAGTGCGGCGTGATCGATGTCACGCGCGTTCAGATCCTGCAGCTTGGTCTCGGCGATCTGGCGGACCTGCGTGCGCGAGAGGCGCCCGACCTTGAGCCGGTTCGGCTCGGCTGAGCCCTTCTCGATCCGCAGCGCCTCCTTGATCAACACGGCCGCCGGAGGCGTCTTCGTGATGAACGTGAAGGAGCGGTCCTCGAACACGGTGATCTCGACCGGCGTGATGCGCCCGTTCTGATCGGCCGTCTGGGCGTTGAACGCCTTGCAGAACTCCATGATGTTGACCCCGTGCTGACCGAGCGCGGGACCGACCGGCGGTGCGGGGTTCGCCTGACCGCCGGGAATCTGGAGCTTGATGATCGTCAGTACTTTCTTTGCCATCTCAAATCCCCTAGTCGAGCTTCTTCACGTTGTCGAATCCGACCTCGACCGGCACCTGCCGCTCGAAGATGTTGACCATGACCTGGAGCTTCTGGCCGTCGGCGTTCACGTCGGTGATCTCGCCGTCGAAGTCGGCCAGAGGGCCGGACGTGATCTTCACCGACTCGCCGAGCGAGAACTCGACCTGATTGCGCGCCGGCGCGACGCCGCCCGCGTTGGTGTGCAGGATCCTGTCGACCTCGGGCTGCGAAAGCGGCACGGGCTTCGACCCGGCGCCGACGAAGCCCGTCACGCCCGGAGTGTTCTTGACGACCATCCAGGCGTCGTCGTTCAGATCCATGTTGACGAGTACGTAGCCCGGGAGAACGCGCTTCTCCGCCGTGACCTTCTGACCGTCCTTCGTCTCGATCACCTGCTCGGTGGGGACGACGACTCGCCGGAAGCGGGCGCGCTGGTTCATCGACTCGACACGGTGCTCGAGATTGGCTTTCACCTTGTTCTCGTGCCCGGAGTACGTATTGATCACATACCAGCGAAACATTCGGTCCTCTCTATCGCAGCAAGACGTGCTGCACGACGTAATGCCACACGGTGTCGTTGAGGTACAGGTAGACGCCCACGATCAAACAGGCGATCAGCACGACGGCCGTCCCACTGACAACCGCCTTCTGACTGGGCCATTCGACCTTCTTGAGCTCGCCCACGGCCTCCTGGACGAAGTGGATCGGCCCCGAGCCGGGGATGTGGCGCTCGTCGGAACGCGGCTGCTTGCGCGCGGGCTCCGAGTCGCCGCCCCCGTTCGCGGTCGGCCGCGGAGGAGTACGCGGCGGCGGGCCTCCGGCGAGAGCCGGTTGCTGCTGCGCGCGCCTGTCCCGGCGCTGCTGACGCGTTTGCCTGGCCATGCAAGGTCGGGGTTACCGAGTCTCCCGATGGGGTTGGTGACACTTGCACCAGCGGCAGTACTTCTTGAACTCCACCCGGTCGGGTGAGTTCCGCTTCGACTTCTGCGTCTGATAGTTCCGTCGCTTGCACTCCGTGCAGGCGAGCGTGATTGCGACTCTGACTCCAGTGGCCATTTCTCTGTCTTTACCTCGAAGGTGGACGCGTTAAAGTAGCGGCGGGTGGGCTCGAACCACCGACCTCTGCATTATGAGTGCAGCGCTCTGACCAGCTGAGCTACGCCGCCCCGCGCCGCGGGAGTGTAGCGAAAGTCTGAGGCAGTTCCCGTATTCCGACGGGCTTCGCGCCCGATTCTCTGCGGGCCTGCGAGCAGGTCACGACCGTGAGAGCCGGACGGGGCGAGTCCACGACCGGGTCACCGGGGCGGTAGACGGGCTGAAATCCGCTAGAGGGAACGCTCAGGGACTCCCCGCAGCCGGGATTCCGCGTACGCTCAGCGCTCAGATGCCGAATCACCTCACACCCGAGCAGATTGCGGCCGAGCACGGGATCGCACGCGAGGAGGTCCTCCGCTTCTGCGTCGAGCACGATGTGCCCGTCTTCCACGGGCAGATCGACAGAACGCTCTTCGCGGCCGAGTGGACCGCCGCGCACGGCGCGACCGGCGAGCCCGATCAGGACAGAGACTAGTAGCGCTCGACGAACGCGAGCACCCGCCGCCAGGCGTCGTCGGAGGCGTCGGCGAACTGCTCCTGCTTGCGATCGAAGAAGCTGTGCGGCGCACCGTCGTAGGTCACGACCTCGTGCTCGACGCCCGCCGCCGTGAGCGCCTCGTCGAAGGCCGCGTTGTCCTCGGCGAGGATGTGTCCGTCGTCACCGGCCTGCAGGGCGAGAATCGGCGCCGCGATCTCGGCGGCCCGGGCGGTCGGCCCCGGAACGCCGTTGCGCTCGCCGGGCATGCCGTAGAACCCGACGGCTCCCGCGAGGCCGTGGCCTGCGGCGGCTGAGAGCCAGGAGTGGCGGCCGCCGAAGCAGAAGCCGACGGTGAACAGCGAGGTGCAGCCCCGCGCGCGCAGGTGCGCCACCGCCGCCGCGACGTCGGCCTGCACGCCCTCCGGCGTCGTCTCCTGCACGTGCGGCATGTAGTCGAACTCGTCGTCGCGCTTCTCGACGCCCGCCGTCCGCCCGAAGTAGTCGAAGGCGACAGCCGGGTACCCGCGCTCCGCGAAGCGCAGTGCGAGCTCCTCGTAGAAGCGATAGAGACCGCGGACGTCGGGGAGGACGACGATTCCGGTCGTGCCGGGCTCGTCGGGCGCCGCGGAGAAGGCGGCGAAGCGGTTGCCGTCGGCCGCCTCGAGCACGAGGTCGTCGTGCGAGACGGCCGCGCCCGAGATGACCGGAATCGGAGGGAAGGAGTCGGTGTCGAAGCACATCCCGGGAACCTACCGGTCGGGGCCGGCAGGAGGCAGGCCGCCCGTGCCTAACATGTCGTGACGATGGCGGAGCAGTCTCACCGCGACGAGATGAACGCTGCGATCCGGGCTCAGCGCGAGCGCCAGGCGGTGCCGCGCACGATCGCCCCGATTGACGACGAGGCGCCGGTCGAGGATGCCGCCCTCCCCGCTCCCGAGCCGGGTGCGGAACCCGCGCAGACGGCCGTCACGCCGCCGCCGCGGAAGAGCATGTTCGACCGCCTGCGCGGTCGCTGACCCTCGATCTGGCAAAGTCCCCGGGATGAGGCGCGGCCTCACCTGGCTCGTTGCGGTGCCGCTGCTCGTCGCGGGCTCCCAGGCTGCGCACGCGCTGACGTACCGGCTCGTGTATCCCGGCACGTCGATCCGCGTGCACGCGCTGCTCGTCAGCGGCCACGGCTACCTCGACCGGCTGCCGCTCGTGCTCGGCGTGACGCTCGCGATCGCGCTCGTCGCGCTGCTCGTCGCCGCGCTCGACGCCTCACGCGGCCGCCCG
>DATEXK010000206.1:0-15911 GCA_035257065.1 Gaiellaceae bacterium
CGGCGGCCGGTCGCCCGTCGACGTGCGAAGCAGCACGACCCACAGCGGAACCGAGCCGACGATCAGGGACGCGAGCCCGGTGTGGACGTGCCGCTCGGCGATGAAGAGGAGGCCGTTCGCGCTCGGGAGCAACGCGCCGACGAGCGCACAGGACGCGAGCTCGCGCGGCGCCACGCGCAACACGTGCACGCCACGCCGCCACACGGTGAAGCCGAGAAGCAAGAACGCCGCGGCGATGAAGCGCGTTCCCACCGCGAACATCGGCGGAATCGTCTCGCCCGCGAGCTCGATGCCGAGGTAGGTCGAGCCCCAGATGATGTAGACCGTCCAGAGGGCGACCCAGACACGCGCGCGATGGCTCACCGCCCAACACTGCACGTTCGGGTAGAGGCTGTGAAGCAGGTGCGTCGAAGGGATGGGGATGGACGCCCGGACAGCCGCCGCTCGCTTTCTCGACTCCCCCGCGCTCGCGGAGGGAACGCGCCGTGCGTACCGTGTGGACGTCGGCGAGTTCTGCGCCTGGCTCGAGGCCCGCGGCACCACCCTCGACGAGGTCGACGTGCGCGCGTTCGTCGAGTACGCGTCGCACCTCGGCGCAGCGCGCCCGGGCCGCCGCCCGAGCAGGCTCGCGCCGGCGACGATCTCCCGCAAGCTCGCTGCGGTCCGCGCGTTCCTGCGCCACGCCCTCGGCGCCGCCCGGGTACCCGACGCGCGCGTCGCGCCCCGTCGCGTGCGGCGCCTTCCCGAGACGACGCGAGGCGCCGACCTCGACAAGGAGCTCGCCGCGCTCGAGGGCGAAGGGCCGCTCCACTTGCGGAACCGCGCCCTCGTCGAGCTCGTGTACTCGGCCGGCCTGCGGAGCGCGGAAGCCGTCGGCCTCGACCTCGCAGACGTCGACTTCGAGCAGGAGCTCGTCCACATCCGGCACGGCAAGGGCGGCAAGGAGCGCGTCGTCCCGCTCGGCGAGGAGGCGGCGCACTGGGTGGCGCGCTACCTGCACGAAGCACGCCCCGCCCTCGCCTCGGGCGCCGACGACTCCCTGTTCCTCTCCGTGCGCGGCCACCGGCTCGACACGAGCACGCTGCGTCGCGTCGCGCCGCATCCCCATCGTCTCCGCCACGCCTTCGCCACCCACCTGCTCGAGGGCGGCGCCGATCTCCGCACGATCCAGGAGCTGCTCGGCCACAGCTCGCTCTCGACGACGCAGATCTACAGCCACGTCGACGCACGCCGCCTGCGCAAGGTCTACGACAGCGCGCATCCCCGCTCGTAGGCCTTGTAACAGCCAGGCCTTGTAACAGACTGTTACTTGGCACGGTTCTGTGACCGTCCGTCGGCGACAGTTTCTGCGTGACGAGGTCAGGTCCGCGGATCGCGCAGCCGCTGCTCGAGGTGCTCCCGCGGCTGGACGACGGCGAGCGGCCGATTGCGGAGGTCTGCAGACTGCTGGGCGAAGAAGCCGACGCGCGAGGGCTCACCCGGCCCAGCTACGAACGCATCCGCGAGCTCGTGCACGAGCTGCGGGCGATCGACCGGCGACGGCACGCGGGCCCGTCGATTGCGCAGATGGTGTGGGAAGTCGGCGCCGGCAGCCGCGCAGGGCCCAGCCTGATCGACAACATGTACCGGCCCCGCGACGAGCGCCGGCAGGCCTGAACCTCCTTGTAACAGTCTGTTACAAGGCCGGCGGGAGGCGTGCGGCCTCCGAGGCCGAATGGAGAGGGTCGATGGACAGATCCGTCGAGTCCTTCCTTGCGCTCTCCACCGCGCGGCTCGCACCGCGGACGGTCGAGGCGTACACGCGCGACCTCGCCGACTTCTGCACGTGGCTGGAGGGGTCGCCGGATGGGGCCACGCCGGATCAGCTTTCCGCGTACGTCGCGTCGATGCGCGCTGCGGGCCTCGCGGGAACGACCATCGCCCGACGCGTCGCCGCGCTGCGCTCGTTCTACCGCCACCAGGTGCTGCTCGGCGCGCGCGCCGACAACCCCGCCGCCGAGCTCGAACTGCCGCGCCGCCGGCGCACGCTTCCACGGACGCTCTCACCCGGTGAGGCCGAGCGTCTGATCGAGGCGGCCCCCGGGACCACCCCCCGTTCGCTGCGTGACCGCGCGCTCGTCGAGCTCCTGTACGGCGCCGGTCTCCGCGTCAGCGAGGCCGTCGGGCTCGAGCGCAACGGCGTCGACCTCGAACAGCGCATCGTCCGCTGCATCGGCAAGGGCTCGAAGGAGCGCGTCGTTCCGGTCGGCCGGGAAGCCGTCGAGGCGTTGCGCCGCTACCTCTCCCGCGGCCGGCCGTACCTCGACGTGCACCACCGGCCGGAGCTGTTCCTGAACGCGCGAGGCGGCGGGCTGACCCGCGCCGGCGCGTTCCTCATCCTGCGCCGCCTCGCGGAGACCGCGGGCCTCGAGCCCGGCCGCGTCCACCCTCACCTGCTGCGCCACTCATTCGCGACGCACCTGCTCGAGGGCGGTGCGGACCTGCGCTCGGTTCAGGAAATGCTGGGCCACGCGGATTTGGCCACGACCGAGCTCTACACCCACGTTTCCGATCGACGCCGTCGGGAGTTGTATTTCCGAGCGCACCCACACGCTCGGAAGAAGTCCTGAGTTACTTCTTCGCTTGCGGCTTCGGCTTGCGCTTCAACGTCTGTGACACCTTCGCTGCCGCGTTGCGCAGCTCCGGCTCGGCCTCGTCGTCCTCCGCCAGACCGTCCAGCAGCACGATGGTCTCCCGCTGGGGCGAACCGTTGCGCAGGCAGACGATCGCCAGGCGCCGCACTGCAGCGTTCCCGTCGACCGTGGCCAGGTTGTGCAGGAGCGACCGCACCGAGTTGACCGTGCTCGGGTGGTCTCTCGAGAGCAGCTCGAGCGAAAGCAGCGCAGAGCCGCGGGCCGCCGGGCTCTCGTCGTCGAGACCTCGCCGCAGCAGCTCCTCCTTCTGACGCCAGCGAAACTGCCCGATCGCCCGGAACGCGACCGCGCGCTCACGGAAGTCCGCGCTGCGAGCCGCCGACTCGAGGTCGTCGCCCCACTTGGCGCGCAGGTCGGCCAGCTCCCGTTCGGAGCCCGCCAGCGCGAGCGCGTCGGCCTGGACTGCCGCCTCTTGCAACGTCACCGGCAGGACTTTACGTACACTCGCCGCCCGTTGGAGTCATCGAGGCGCAGGGGGGTAGGAGCACCGGCATGAGCCAGAGGCGGAAGGTCACAGTCGTCGGTGCGGGCAACGTCGGTGCGACGTGCGCGCAGGTCCTCGCGACGCGCGACTACGCGGACGTCGTGCTCGTGGACATCAAGGAAGGGCTGCCCCAGGGGAAGGCGCTCGACATCAACCAGATGGGCGCCGTGCTCGGCTTCGAGCCGAACGTCACCGGCCACAACGACTATGCGGAGACCGCGGGCTCAGCGGTCGTCGTGATCACTGCAGGCCTGCCGCGCTCACCGGGCATGTCGCGCGACGACCTTGTCGCGACCAACGAGAAGATCGTGAAGGACGTCACCGAGAAGGTGACTGCACAAAGCCCCGACGCAATCCTGATCGTCGTCTCGAACCCGCTCGACGCGATGTGCCACGTCGCGAAGAACGTCTCGACGTGGCCCAAGCAGCGGGTGTTCGGAATGGCGGGGATCCTCGACACCGCGCGCTTCTCCACCTTCATCGCCTGGGCCACGGGCTCGTCGTTGAAGGACGTTCGCGCGACCGTGCTCGGCGGGCACGGCGACCAGATGGTGCCGGTCGTCTCCGCGACGACCGTCGGCGGCGTCCCCATCCGCAAGCTCCTTGCCGAGGACGTGATCCAGAAGATGGTGGTGCGCACGGCCAAGGGCGGCGGCGAGCTCGTCGACCTGATGGGTACCTCCGCCTGGTATGCACCGGGCGCGGCCGCCGCCGCGATGGTCGACTCGATCATGCTCGACGAGAGGCGCATTCTCCCGTGCACCGCCTACCTCGAGGGTGAGTACGGCATCGACGGCCTCTACATGGGCGTGCCCGTGAAGCTCGGCCCCGGCGGGATCGAAGCGATCCTCGAGCTCGACCTCACCGACGAGGAGCAGCAGGCGCTGCGCGCATCGTCGGAGGCCGTGCGCGAGGTCGTCGGCGTCCTTACGACGTAACGCTTCGCGCTCGCGGCCGGCATGGTCACTGCTGCGCGGAACAAGTTCCGCTCCGCGACGTCGCCAGGTTAGGCTCGGGGATGGACCTGTCAGGCAGGAACGCGCTCGTCACGGGGGTCAGCCGGCGCGCAGGGATCGGCTTCGCGATCGTGCGCAGGCTGCAGAAGGCCGGCGCGACCGTGTTCGTCCAGGGCTGGACGCCGCACGACGCGGGGCAGGCTTGGGGCGCCGAGCCCGGCGGAACAGTGGGCGTCGCGGACGAGCTCGGCGTCGGGCACATCGAGGCGGACTTCGCCGACGCGGACGCGCCGGCATGCGTCATCGCGGCTGCGCGCGCTGCACTCGGCCCGCTCGACATCCTCGTGGTCAATCACGCGCGCAGCGGGAGTGGGCATCTCGCCGAGCTGACAGCCGAGCAGCTCGATGCATTCCTGCACGAGAACGTGCGCGCGTCGATCCTGCTCGTCAAGGAGTTCGCCGCACAGCACGAGGGAAGCGCCGGGCGCGTCGTGCTGATGACGTCCGGCATCCACAAGGAGCCGATGACGGGCGAGCTCGCGTACGCGGTGTCGAAGGGAGCACTGCTCGTCGCGACCTCGACGCTCGCCGACGAGCTCGCCGACCGGAGCATCACCGTGAACTGCGTCAACCCCGGCCCCACCGACACCGGCTGGGGCCTCGCAGAGGTCGACCCGGTCGGGCGCATGCCCGCCGGACGCTGGGGCGAGCCCGACGACGCCGCGCGCCTGATCGCCTGGCTCTGCAGCGACGATGCGCGTTGGCTCACGGGCCAGGTGATCGACTCGGAAGGCGGCTTCCGCCGCTCGAAATGACCTCGACGCGGGCCTGCTCGCTAGGGTGCCGCCGTGGATCTCGGACTCAAGGGACGCACCGCACTCGTCACCGGCGCCTCGTCAGGGCTCGGGCTCGCAACGGCCGAGGCGCTGGCCGGCGAAGGAGCGAACGTCTCGATGTTCGCCCGCCGCCGCGACCTCCTCGACCGGGAAGCGGACCGCATCGGCGCGCTCGCCGTTCGCGGCGACGTCTCGATCCCGAAGGATCTCGAACGGGCGGTCGAGACAACGGTCAAGGCGTTCGGCGGAATCGACGTGCTCGTCTGGAACTCCGGCGGCCCGAAGCCCGGCACCGCAACCGACGTCACACCCGAGACCCTCGAGCACGCCCTCGAGACGTTGTTCCTCCCGGCCGTGCGTCTCGTCGACCTCTGCCTGCCGCACCTGGAGGCGAGCAACGGCGGCCGCGTCCTCGCCATCACCTCCGTCGCCGCCAAGGAGCCGATCGAGCACCTCGCGCTCTCGAACGCGATCCGCCCCGGCCTCACCGCATGGCTGAAGACGCTGTCCCGCGAGCTCGGGCCGAAAGGCATCACCGTGAACTGCGTCGCGCCGGGACGGATCGCGACGGCACGCCTCGACGAGCTCTACCCGAACGGCCCGAGCGAAGCAGACCTCACGGAGATTCCGCTGCGTCGCTGGGGCGATCCCCGCGAGTTCGGTGACGTCGTCTGCTTCCTCGCCTCCGACAGGGCGCGATATGTCAGCGGCCAGACAGTCGTCGTCGACGGCGGCCTGCAGCGCGCGCTGTTCTAGCAGTGGGTCGCTACCTCTCACCGGCCCGTCTCGCGGGCACCGCAGCGGGGCTCGTCGTGCTGGCCGCGCTCGTGCTCCACCTCGTTCCGTCCAGCGACTACCTGTTGCTGCCCGACAAGGCACACCCGGTGGCGCCGCTCGTGCGCGTGCAAGGCGGCCACGACCCGACAGGGCCCGGCGGCATCTATTTCGTCGACGTGTTCGAACGCCGCGCGAACATGCTCGAGTCGCTCTTCCCGTTCATCCACTCCGGCGGGACGCTCGTGCCCGCAAAGCTCATCGTCCCGCCCGGTGTGAGCGACAGCGCCCTGCGCCGAGCAGACCTCCGCGAGATGTCGATCTCGCAGCGTGTCGCAGCGGCGGTCGCACTGCGAACGCTCGGCTACAAGGTCGTCGCGCGCCCGGCAGGCGTCGTCGTCGACGCAGTCGCGGTCGGCAGCCACGCCGTCGGGAAGCTGCAGCCGACCGACGTGATCGACTCGGTGAACGGCACGAAGACGCCGACGATCTCCGGGCTGCGCGCAATCCTCGCGCGTGTGCACCCTGGTGCGACCGTGACGCTCACGATCACGCGCGGCACGGAGCACAAGACGGTCACGATCAAGACCGTTCGCGATCCGCTGGAGCGCTCACGCGCGCTCGTCGGCTTCACGCCGGCGCAGTCCGCCGACATCCAGTTGCCGCTGAAGGTGCAGATCGACGCTGGAAACGTCGGTGGTCCATCGGCCGGCCTCGCATTCGCGCTCGACGTGCTGGAGGAGCTCGGCCACCGCATCGATCGCGGCTATCGCATCGCTGCGACGGGACAGATCGAGCTCGACGGCACCGTCTCGGCCATCGGCGGCGTGAAGCAGAAGACGTTCGGCGCGCGCGAGGCGAAAGCGGATGTCTTCCTCGTCCCCGCTGGGGATAACGCCCAGGAGGCGCGGCGCTACGCCAACGGCCTGCGGATCATCGCTGTGAAGAGTTTTCCCCAGGCGTTGCGCGTGCTGGCAACACTGCCGCCGAAACGCTAGGACACGGATCGGCGGGCATGTTCGAAACTGCCGGAAATTCGTCAGTTTTCGTCGCCGACAACGCTTGAAGCCACGGGTTGCGGCCCTATCATCGCGTCTCGAGTCTCCCTGCGGCCCGCCGAGAGAACACCGTGAAGCCATGAGCAACCGACACAAAGCAACCTGCAGCGATTGCTACTTCCGCCGCGCAGGCCTCTGCGCCCTCCCGGGCGAGACCACGTGCCCCACGTTCCGGGTGCACACCACCGGGCGCCTCGCGCCTCCGGTGCAGCCGCAGCTCGTGCCGCGGCCGCTGACGCCCGTGGCCGCCACCGCCGCCGCGTAAAGACTTCCGCCCGCCTGGACGCCTGCCCGCTTACACTTGGGTCGTGCACCTCCCACGGCGGAAGCGAATCGACACCGGCGAGATCCAGGAGAACTGGCAGCCGAAGCTCTACGGCCGCCTGATCACCCTCGGGTTGCTGATCGCGTACGCGATCGCCTTCGTGCTCGAGAACCGGTCGAGCGTTCACATGCACTTCGTGTTCGTGACCGCGAGCGTCTCGCTGATCTGGGTGGTCCTGCTGGCAATCGCGATCGGCGTCGCGGCCGGGATCCTGCTGGCGCAGCTAGACCGACGCCGCCGGCGCCGGCGCACCAGTCAGTAGCGGCGCAAGCTTCGCGACGCCCTCCGCGATCTCCTCGGGAGAGACGAAGCTGTAGGCGAGACGGAGCGATCGCTCGCCGCCACCGCCCGACACGAAGAAGTCGGTGCCCTTCACGAACGTCACGCCTGCCGCCTCCGCCTGCACGAGCAACTCCGCCGTGTCGGGACCGGAAGGCACGTCGAGCCAGATGAAGTAGCCACCTTCGGGCCGGCTCCACGTGGCATCGGCGGGCATGTGCTGCTCGAACGCTTCGAGCATCGCGTCGCGTCGCGCCTTCAGCAGCCCGTTGACGCGCGCGAGGTTCGGCTCGAAGTTCCCACGGCGCAGGAACTCGTGCACCGTCGCCTGCGCGATGAACGGCGGCGAGATGTATGTCGACACGGCAAGCGCCTCGATCTGCGACGCAAGCTCCGGCGGCAGGATGAAGTAGCCGACACGAAGTCCCGGACCAATGGTCTTCGAGAACGACGACGCATAGATGACGTTGGTGCCGCCTTCGAGCTCGAACAGCGTCGGGACCGGCTCGCCCTCGAAGCGGACGAGTCCGTACGGATCATCCTCCAGCACGAGGAGATCGTGCTCGCGCGCGATCTCGACGACGCGGCGACGGCGCTCCTCCGACAGTGTCCGTCCGCTCGGGTTCTGGAAGGTCGCGATGGTGTAGAGGAACGCCGGCTTCTCGCCCTCGGCCAGCGCCTGCTCGAGCGCGTCGGGCCGGAGCCCCTCGTCGTCCATCGCGATCGGCACCACCTCGGCGCCGGCCCGGGCGAGGATCTTCAGCGGGCGGTCGTACGTCGGCGCCTCCACGAGCACGCGGGCGCCCGGCCGCACGAGCTGTTCGACGAGGAAGACGAAGCCCTGGAGTGAGCCGCTCGTGACGACGACGCGAGACTGCTCGACGCCGTGGCGCTTCGCGATCCACTCGCGCAGCGGCCCGTAGCCACCACCTGGACCGTACGAGAGGACGGCCGTGCCGTCTCCCTCGACGGCAGCCCGCGCGCAATCGGCGAGCTCGGAGACGGGGAGACACTCGGGCGCAGGAGCACCGCGCGCGAAGGAGACGACGCCCATGACCTCAGGTTAGCGCGATCACCCGGGCGTCAAGCGCCTCACGCACCTTCTGGGCGAGCTCTTCGATCGTGAACGGCTTCTCGAGCAGGTCGGCGATCAAGGCGCCGCGGTCGGCAACGGCACTGCCCGAGTAGCCGGACGTGAAGAGCACGCCGACGCCGCGATGGTGCTCGATCACTCGCTCGGCGAGCTCGGGCCCGCTCATCGACGGCATCACGATGTCCGTCAGCAGGAGGTCGAAGGGCTCCGACACCTCGAGTGCCTCGCGCGGCCCGTCCGCCAGGAGCACGCTATACCCCTGGCCCTCGAGCATCATCGCGACGAGACGGCGGACGATGTCCTCGTCTTCGACGAGCAGCACCGTCTCCGATCCGCGTGGCGATGCCCGGATCGGCGCAACGTTCTCCACCACGGGCACATCGAGCGTGCCGGGGAAGGCGATGCGAAATGCCGTGCCGCCGCCGGGGGCGCTCTCGACGCTGATCTCGCCTCCTGTCTGTTGCACGATCCCGTGCACCATCGCGAGCCCGAGACCGGTCCCCTCGCCGACGGGTTTCGTGCTGAAGAACGGCTCGAAGATCCGCGCGCGCGTCTGCTCGTCCATGCCGTGGCCGGTGTCGGAGACCGTGATTACCGCATCATCGTTCTCGTTGCTCGTGACGATCGACAGCGTGCCTCCACGCGGCATTGCGTCGCGCGCGTTCAACGCGAGATTGACGAGCACCTGCCCGAGCTGGCCGACGTCGGCGTACACGCGTACGAGATCGGGGTCGAGCCTGGTTGCGACGGTCACCTTCTCGCCGATCACGCGGCCGAGCAGCGACTGCGCCTCGATCACCACGTCGTTGAGGTCGACGACTGTCCGCTCGAGCACCTGGCGCCGGCCGAAGGCGAGCAGCTGCCGGGTGAGCGCTGCCGCGCGCGCCGTCGCGGTCCGAACCTCGCCGAGGTCACGACGCATGAGCTCGTTGTCCCGGCCGCCGTGATCGAGAGCGAGCCCCGAGTAGCCCGAGATCGCGGTGAGGAGGTTGTTGAAGTCGTGCGCGATGCCGCCGGCGAGCAGTCCGAGTGCCTCGAGACGCTGCGCCTGGCCGAGCTGCTCCTCGAGGGCTTTGCGCTCGCTGATGTCGACGACGAAGCCCTGCTGGGCGACCGGCTCGCCCGCCGCGTTTCGCACGACTGCCATGTGATCGAGCACCCAGACCGTACGGCCGTCCGCGCGGATCATCCGGTACTCGCCCTGCACGAGGTCCTCGGTGAGGCTGCGTGCGTTCAGCTCGGCGTTGATCTGTCGGTCGTCGGGGTGGATGAGCCCCTTCGCGAAGCGAGGCTCGGTCATCCAGCGCTCGAGCGGATAGCCGAGGAGAGCCTCCGTTTGGCTGCTTTGGAAGATCGGCGGGGCGGCCGGGTCGACAAGGCTGCGCATGTAGGTGACGAGAGGCAGCTGTTCGATGAGCCTGCGGTGGCGCTCGGCCGCTTCCAGGTGCCCCGCCTGGGCCTGATGCCGCGCCTCCTCGATCCCGACGACGAGCAGCCCGGAGAGCCCGAGCACGATCAGGAACGTGTCGAGCGAGACGGCGCTGTCCCGCAGACTCGAGACGACGAACGGTCCCCGCCCGTCCACGGTGCATTCCGCGCCGATCACCGCCGAGACGACCACGACAACGCTCATGCCCATGCGCCCGCACCGCAGCGCGCCCCAGATGACGACGGAGACCATGATGTACGCGGTCGGGCCGATCTTCCCGAGCACACCCGTGTCGACGAGCAGCGACGTCCCGATCGACACGGCTACGAGTGCGATCCATTCCGGGAGGGGCGCTACGCCACGCGCGACGCGCTGAGCCCAGGCGCGCACGAACGGCGCGACGACGATGATGCCGGCGACGTTGGCAAGCACAAGGAGCATCCATTCCTTTGCCGCCGCGTGCATCCGGCCGTCCACGGCGTTGGCGGCGAGAACGAGCGATCCCGCGACGATCCCGGCCGCGATCGCCGCGCCGGTGCGGATGAGCGTGTCGGTGAGACGTTCAGCGTCCGGCCGCAGCCCGGCGGACCGGGTCACCGCGAGGGCCGTAAGACCGGCCGCGGCCGCCGACGCCGCGAACAACGCCACGGAGGCGATCGGCAGCCCCTGGCTGAAGGCCTCGCCGGCCGCACCGACCGCGACGGCGGTCGCGAGCCACGGCCCACCCAGCAACACCGAGGAGTAGGCGACGCCCTGCGCGAACAGGATCAGCGGCACGCCCTCGTGGACGAGCTCCACCTGGGACGAGAGCCTGGCCAGGGCGTAGTAGCCCAGTGCCGTCGCAAGCCAGACGAGCGCCGGTCGCACGGCTAGGAGCCTCGGCATGCGCAAGGCAGCAAAAGGATGGCTGCCGCTGACAGAAGTCGCCATACCCGCTTTGGGTACCCGGTCTACCCCGGAAAACAACCCGGGAGGGCAGGCGCGCGCTAGGACTTCATGCGCTCGGCGACGAGCTGCGCCACCTCGGTCGGCGTCGTGCCGACCTGGATGCCGCGCGCCTCCAGCGCTTCCTTCTTCGCCTGCGCGGTGCCGGACGAGCCGGAGATGATCGCGCCTGCGTGCCCCATCGTCTTCCCCGCCGGCGCCGAGAAGCCCGCGATATATGAGAGCACCGGCTTGCTCACGTGCTCGCTGATGTAGAGCGCCGCTTTCTCCTCCTCGTCGCCGCCGATCTCACCGACCATGACGATCAGCTCGGTCTGCGGGTCGGCCTCGAACTTCGCCAGCACGTCGATGAAGGACGAGCCGACGACCGGATCGCCTCCGATGCCGACGATGGTGGAGTTGCCGAGACCGAGCTGCGTCAGCTCGTGGCCGATCTGGTACGTGAGCGTGCCGGAGCGCGAGACGAGGCCGACCGAGCCCTCGCTGAAGATCTCCGCAGGAATGATTCCCGCGTTCGCCTTCCCCGGCGAAAGCACGCCCGGGCAGTTCGGGCCGATCAGCGTGACGCCTTTGGGGCGGAAGTACGTGTAGGCCCGCAACATCTCGTGCGCCGGTACGTGCTCGGTGATGCAGATCACGGTGCCGATGCCGGCGTCGATCGCCTCGTAGATCGCGTCGGGTGCGAAACGAGCCGGAACGAAGATCAGGCTCGTGTTGGCGCCCGCCTTGTCGACGGCATTCGCCACCGTGTCGAAGACCGGGATGCCCTCGACGTCCTGGCCGCTCTTGCCCGGCGTGACCCCCGCAACGACGTTCGTCCCGTACGCCCTGTTGCGCAGGCCGTGGAACCGGCCCTCGCTGCCGGTGAGGCCCTGGACGACGAGCCGCGTGTCGTTGTCGACGATGATCGCCATCAGCGCTTCGGAACTCCCTTGAGGACGAGCGTCGGCAGGTTCATCCAGCCGTCGACGATGCGGTGGCCGAGCAGCTCGCGCACGCGCGCCGCGTCGGCGGGTGGGCAGTCGACCCGCGCGAGCCACGGCTCGATCTCGAGCGGCCGCTCCATACAGCGCTGCTCGGCGATCTCGAGCCCTGCGAGCTCGAAGAAGCTCTCCCATTCGGCGACGCCGTAGTTGCGCACGTGGCTCGGGTCGCGCAGGCGATCGGCCTCTTCCGACGACTCGCTGACGAACGTGTTGTCGCAGACGACGACGCGGCCGGCGGCGACGCGCGCCATCTCCTTCACTGCGCCGAGCGCGTCGGCGAAGTGGTGCGCGGCCAGCCGCGTCGCGACGGCGTCGAAGCTGCCGTCGGCGAAGGGGAGGTGCTCTGCCGGTGCGATCACGTCGGCCTGCATCCCCGGCGCCGGGTCGACCGTGACGACGTTCGCGCCCGCCTCGCGCAGACGCCGGGCGACGTGGCCGCCGCCGGTCGCGACGTCGAGCACGTCGACGCCGGCGCCCGGCTCGCACCAGGCGACGACAAGATCGAGATCCTCGCCCGCCGCGTGGATCGCGCTCGTCCGATACGAGTCGGCACGGTCGCTCCAGACGTCGGTCACTTCGCCAGCTCCACGGCTCGCTTGGCGCCCTCGAGCATGGTCGCCTCGGGATGGATGTTCGGCTTGCCGGCCTCCTTGAGGATTCGCCGGCCTTCCTCGGCGTTCGTCCCGTCGAGCCGCACGACGATCGGGTAACCCGACATGTCGAGCCGCTCGAGCGCCTCGAGGATGCCGCGCGCGACCTCGTCGCAGCGCGTGATGCCGCCGAAGATGTTGAAGAAGATCGACTTGACCTGGGGATCGCGGGTGATCACCTCGAGGGCATCGACGACACCCTCCGAGGAGCCGCCGCCGCCGAGATCGCAGAAGTTCGCGGGCTTGCCGCCGACGTGTGCGACGACGTCGACCGTCGACATCGCGAGCCCGGCGCCGTTTCCGCAGATGCCGACGTCGCCGTCGAGCTTCACGTACGTGACGCCTTTCTCGCGCGCGAACGCCTCGATCGGATCTGCCGCGCTCGTGTCGCGCCACTCCGCGATGTCCGGATGCCGGAAGAGCGCGCTGTCGTCGACCGTGAACTTCGAGTCGAGCGCCTTCACCTCTCCGTCAGGCGTGACGATGAGCGGGTTGATCTCGCAGAGCATGGCGTCGAACTCGACGAACGCCTTGTAGAGCTTCTCGACGATCGCGGCGATCTGCTTCTGCTCGGAGGGATCGTCGACGCCCCCGTCATAGATCAGCTTCCGCGCGATCCAGGGCTGGTACCCCTCGAGCGGGTCGATGTGCAGCCGGATCAGCGCGTCGGGGCTCTCGTCGGCGACCTGCTCGATCTCGACGCCACCCTGCGTCGTGAACATGAAGAGCGGCTGCTTCGCGCCACGGTCGAACGTGATCGAGAGGTAGTACTCCTTCGCGATGTCGGACGCGCGCTCGATCCAGAGGCGGCGCACGATGTGGCCGTTGATGTCGAGGCCGAGAATGTCCTTCGCCTTCTGCTCGACGTCGTCTGCGCCCTGCGCGAGCTTCACGCCGCCGGCCTTGCCGCGGCCTCCCGTCAGCACCTGTGCCTTGACGACGACGGCGCCGCCGAGCTCCTGCGCCGCAGCGCGCGCCTCCTGAGGCGTGTCGGCACGGCGGCCGTCGGAGACGGGAATGCCGACCCGCTTGAAGAGCTCTTTGCCCTGGTACTCGTAGAGGTCCATCGGCGGCTGACTGTAACGACACCCCGGCCGACCCGGTCGCAGACGATCACTAGAGTGGCCGGTCGTGGACGCGATCGTCGTTGAGGACCTGCACAAGCGGTACAAGACCGTCCAGGCGCTCGACGGGGTCTCGTTCTCCGTGAAGAAGGGCGAGGTCTTCGGGCTACTCGGGCCGAACGGGGCCGGCAAGTCGACTACCGTGCGCGTCCTGACGACGCTCACCCGTCCCGACTCCGGGCGAGCGCTCGTCGCCGGCGAGGACGTGATCCGCCACCCGAACCGCGTGCGCCACACGATCGGCTGCGTCGCCCAGGACTCCGGCGTCGATTGGGAGGCGACGGGGCGCGAGAACATGCACCTCCAGGGACGGATCCACGGCATGGCCGGCCGGCCTCTGCATGCGCGTGTGGACGAGCTGCTCGAGCTCGTCGGGCTCGGCGACGCCGCTGACCGGATCGCGCGCGGCTATTCCGGCGGCATGAAGCGGCGCCTCGACATCGCGATCGGCCTCGTGCACAGGCCGCGCGTGCTCTTCCTCGACGAGCCCACGACCGGCCTCGACCCGGAGGCGCGCGTAGCGATCTGGGTCGAGGTCGAACGGCTCGCCCGCGAGGAGAATCTGACGATCCTGCTCACGACGCACTACCTCGAGGAGGCGGATCGGCTCGCCGAGCGCGTGGCGATCGTCAGCCGCGGCAAGATCGTCGTCGAAGGCAGACCCGAGGATCTGAAATCCGGGCTGCGCGGCGAGTCGGTGAGCGTCGAGCTGCGCGAGTCGAACGGCCGCCCGGCCGAGGCGATGCAGATCGTGCAAGCGCTCGACGGCGCGAGCAACGTGTCCGTTGAGGGGCAGGTTGTGCGCGCACGCGTGCCCAACGGCGCGCAGGCGATCCCGGTCATCCTCTCGACGCTCGAGAGCCACGGCTTCCCCGTGCTGTCGGTGACGACCGCCCGTCCTTCACTCGACGACGTGTACCTGCATTACACCGGCCGCGACTTCGCCGCTGAGGACGAGGAGCACAAGCCGGTCGAGCGGAGTTGGGGACGCTGATGCCGCAGGTGCTGCGCCACACCGGCTGGATGGTCGTGCGCCAGGTGCGCAATCTGATGCGCGAGCCGATCTGGATCGCGATGATGATCATCCAGCCGATGATCTGGTTGCTGCTCTACGGGCAGCTCTTCTCGAAGGTGCCGGCACTGCGCGGCGGCGCGAGCAGCTACATCGAATTCCTCACGCCGGGGATCGTGTGCATGAACGCGTTCTTCGGCGGAACGTGGTCCGGGATGGCGATGATCAGCGACCTCGACCGCCACGTCGTCGACCGCTTCCTCGCCGCACCTGCTTCCCGTCTCGCAATCGTCCTCTCGCAGGTGGTGCGGGCCGGCATCACCGCAATCCTCCAGGCGCTGATCCTCCTGCTCGTCGCGCTTGCGCTCGGCGTGGTCGTGCACGGCGGCGCGCTCGGCTGGCTGGTCGTCTGTGCGGCGTCGGCATTGCTCGCGATGGTGTTCTCGGGCTTCTCGAACGGCGTCGCGCTGCTGCTCCGCCGCGAGGCGTCGATGATCGCGACCGCGAACTTCGTCGGCCTGCCGCTGATGTTCCTCTCGTCGATCCTTCTTTCAACGGCGTTGATGCCCGGCTGGATCAGCACGATCTCGCGCTTCAACCCGGTCAACTGGGGTGTGCACGCCGCACGGAACGCCGTTGTCGTCGGCGGCGACTGGGGCCCGACCGGCGTCTTCCTGCTGCTGCTCCTCGCCGCAACCGCGGTCACGTCCGCCTTCGCGACGTGGTGCTTCCGCGCGTACCAGCGCTCGATTTAGATCACTTTCACGACGAACGTGTCCGACGCGTACGCCTTCTTCGTCTCGCCGCGCGTCAACGCGTAGACGACCTTGGTCGTTCCACGGCCGACCGCCCGGAAGACGATCACGACGTTCTGGCCCACGTTGGCCTCGGTGACCTCCTTGAGCACGCGCCCGTCGTACGTCCCCGCTTGACGCCACGAACGCCCTTGCGCCCCCGTCGGGAAGGACCCTTTCGGTGGCGTTATTCGACGGCGATGAGGCAGATGATCTCGCCCGTCGCGACCGCTTGTCCGGCCTCGACGGCGAGATCAAGAACCGTACCTGCGCGATGCGCCCGAACCTCGTTCTCCATCTTCATCGCCTCGACGATGCAGATCACCTGGCCCGCCTCGACGACGGCGCCGTCGGCGACCGCAACGGAGAGCACCGTCCCCTGCATCGGCGAGACGACCGCAGCGCCGGCCCCACTGCCGGCCGCCCTCGTTCGCTCGTGCCGGCGGCGCGCAAGCTCGCGCCACGGCGGCTCC
>DATEXK010000207.1:0-5779 GCA_035257065.1 Gaiellaceae bacterium
CGGCTGTGACGGCGCCCGAGCCCCCTGCCCACGATCCCGAGCCTCCGGCTCCCGAGGCGCAGTCCGAACCGCCCGTGTCCGGTCCTCCGGTATCCGGCCCGCCCGTGTCAGGCCCTCCCGTGTCCGGGTCGCCGCTGCCGCCACCCCTCTCGTCCCCGGCTCCGCCGCCCGTCTCGGGCGGTTCGTCCGCGCAGTCGTCTGAGGAAGACGCAGCCGCGAACGAGGAGCCGTCCGAGCCTCAGCCGTAGGCTCCGGGGATGCGGCGCGTCTTCGGGCCCAGAACGGCCGTCGAGGCCGCGTTCCTCGTTGCCGTGCCCGTCGTCGCAGCGGCGCTCGGCGCGGGCATGTGGACGATCATCGCCGCGAGCGCGGTCGCGTACCTGCTCATCTTCGTGCTCGAGGCGACGCTGTGGCGTGAGGGCGCCCGCGAGCCCGGAAGCTCGCGCATCCGGATCCCGTCCCGGACGGCGCTCGTCAAGTCGCCTGAGGCGGCTCAGCTTTCGGAGCCCGAGTCGGTGCTCGTCGTCTCGGGCAGCGTCGAGGGCGCCGCAGCCACGCCTGAGCCTGTCGTGCCTGCCGAGCCGGCGAGCGCGCCGGAGCCCGTGCCGGCAGAGGTCACCGCGCCGTCGTTCACCGCTGTGACGACCGAGCACGTGCGGGTCCTGCGGCCCGAGCCTGTGCTCGAGCCTGTCGCCGAGCACGTGCTCGAGGCGGTTCCCGATCCTGTGCCCGAGCCCGTCCCGGAACGGCCGCAACTCACCGCCGTGCCGGAGCCGGAACCGGAGTCCGAGCCGGAGCCCGCGCCGGTTGCACCGGAGCCTGTTCCGGAGCCGTCGACCGTCGTCCCGATCGGAGTCGGCGCCGGGCCGCGGCAATGGAACCTTTGGGACCTCGAGCGCCTCACGCGCGAGCACGCAGGCGACGACGTGGCCCAGGACGAGGAGCGGCAGTTCCTGCTCATGTATCTGCGTGAGTTCGCCGACTCGGCCGGCCTGCTGCCGCTCGACTTCGACGGTCTCGTCCGTGACAGCTTCGGGGAGCTCGTGGGGACGCGGTGACCCGTTCGCCCGGCGTACGCGCCGCAATCCTCGCTGCGGTCGCACTCGTCGCCGTCGCGATCGTGTTCGCAATCCATCACCACTCGAGCACCGCCACCCTGCCTGTCGCGGCGGGGCCCTGGTACACGGCTCTCGCCGCCCCGTACACGCCCTCGAAGGGACGCACGAAGAGTGCGTGCGGCGTCGCGATCGGCACGAAGACCATCGGTGTCTCGCACGAGCTGCTGCCGTGCGGCGTCAAGCTGTACGTCGAGTACAAGGGCAAGCAGGTGCTCACTCAGGTGATCGACCGGGGCCACACAGTGCCGGGTCGCGAGTTCGACCTGACGCAAGCTCTCGCCAAGCTACTGCGCCTCGACGGCACCCAAACGATCCAGTGGCGTTTCGCGCGTTGAGGTGTACGCTGCGTCGGCTCGACCCTGTGCGTCGTTCCGGCTTCAATGTAGAACCAACGCCTACATAAAGGGAGCTTGTGTCCCGACCGAGGACGCTCACGCGTCCGGAGAACGGCACGGCACCCACCTGGTTCGCCAGGTTCACATAAGTCGGAGCAAATCGGCAGGGTGGAGATCTTGGGCGGGGCCGAAAGGCCCCGCCCGTTTTCTGTCCATTACCGTGTGCGTGTGATCGAGAGCTTCGGAGACTCCACCCGCAACGGCGAATGGGCGGCGGTGCGCCTGCGCGTCGACGGTGACCGCATCGTCGAGGCGGACGCGCCCGGCCTCGATCGCAGCCTCGCCGGCCTGACCCTGCTCGAGGCTGCGGGTGTCGGTGGCGACATGCTCGCCACAGACGCGCTCGCGAACGCCCTCGGGCCGGTGTTCCGTGCCGAGCCGAAGGTGGGGAGGACGGCGGTCGCGATGAGCGGCGGCGTCGACAGCGCGGTCGCGCTGCTCCGCGCGGGCCGCGAGGCGATCGGCGTCACGCTGCGACTGTGGCTCGACCCTGACGGGCCGGACGCCGAGCGTGCCTGCTGCTCGCCCGAAGCGGTGCTGCAGGCGCGCGCAACGTGCCACAAGCTCGGGGTCCCTCACGTGACGCTCGATCTGCGAGAGGAGTTTCGCACCGCGGTCGTAGCGCCCTTCGTGCGTAGCTATGCACGCGGCGAGACGCCGAACCCGTGCATCCGCTGCAACGGCAGCTTCCGTTTCGGCGAGCTGCTCGCCTTCGCCGCACGTGCCGGCTGCGACCGGCTCGCCACAGGTCACTACGCGCGCGTCGTCGAGCATCGCGGCCGCCGCCTGCTTGCGCGCGGCGCCGATCCGCAGAAGGACCAGTCGTACATGCTTGCCCGGCTCGACCCGAAGGAGCTCGACCGCATCTGGTTCCCCCTCGGCGAGCAGGACAAGACGGAGACGCGCGCCGAAGCCGTCCGCGCCGGACTGGACGCCGCGCAGCGCGCAGAAAGCCAGGAGGCCTGCTTTCTCGCGGGCGACGACTACCGCACCTTCCTCACGCGGCACGGGCTCGAGCCGAAGCCGGGCGCGATCGTGGACGAGGACGGCATCACGGTGGGCGAGCACGACGGCTTCTGGCGCTACACGCCCGGCCAGCGCAAGGGGCTCGGCGTCGTCGCCGAGCGTCCGCTCTTCGTTCTCGGCGCCGACCCGCATGCCAACACCGTGCGCGTCGGGCCGCGCGAGTCGCTCGCCCGCACGCACGTTGCCGCGGCCGGCAGCCTGTATGTCGACGTCGACCGCGCCGACGCGAAGCTCCGGTATCGCTCACCTGCTGTCGCGTCCACTGTCCGCGTGACAGACGACGGCTTCGAGCTTCTGCTCGACGAGCCGGCGTACGGCGTCGCACCCGGGCAGGCCGCCGTTCTCTACGAGGGCGACGCCGTCGTGGGGTGCGGCCTCGTCTCGTCCGGCGGCGACAACTAAGATCGGACTGGATGCTCGTCGCCGCATTCACGTGGGGAGATCTCTGGCGGCTCGCCCTCGCCGTGTTCCTGTTGACCGTCGGTCTCTCCTTTGCGTACCTGCTCGTACGCCTAGGCGGAACCGTTGGGCGCCTTTCCGCGTTCATACGTGGGGCAGAGCAGGAGATCCTGCCGGTGATCAACAAGGTCGGAGGCAGCGTGGATCGCATCAACGGGCAACTCGACAAGGTCGACCAGATCACGGACAGCGCCGTCGACGCGGCGGACAGCGTCGACACCGCCGTGCGCGCGGTGAGCATGGCAGTGACGCGCCCGGTGCAGAAGATCTCCGGCTTCGCAGCCGCCCTGAGCTACGGCGCGTCGGACTTCAAGGCCAAGCACCACTGGAAGCACGCCGTGCAGGCAGGCAAGGAAGCGGCGGCCCGGCGCGAGCAAGAGCTCGGCGAGGAGCTACAGGACGCGGGCGGCGAGAAGTGACCGACCAGGTGCGCCTGACGCTGCCGGCCGAGGAGGATTTCCGCCACGTCGCGCACCTCGTCGTAGGCGGTCTCGGCGTCCGGCTCGACCTGACCTTCGAGGATCTCGACGACCTCCAGGTCGCGCTCGAGGCGCTGCTCGGCTGTCGCGACGACGAGGGCGACATCGTCGTCACTGTCGACGCAGGTGACGGCATGGTGCGAGCGTCGGTTGGGCCGTTCGGCGTGGGCTCGCTCGACGCGCTCGAGCGGAGTGACGCGCCCCTCGGGCTGCACCGCGTGCTCGAGACGGTGTGCGACACGTTTGAGATCGACGAACGCGACGGCGGCGCGTGGGTGGAGTTGACGAAGAGGACGACGTCACCTGCAGGCGCCGTCTGATGCCGCGGCTCGACGACAAGATTCTCCTCCGCAAGTACCACGAGGAGGGCGACCTTCAGGCACGGGAGAAGCTGATCGAGCAGTACATGGCGCTCGTACGCTCTCTCGCGCGTCGTTACTCGTACCGCGGCGAGCAGCTCGAGGATCTCGTCCAGATCGGCGCGATCGGCCTCATCAAGGCGATCGACCGCTTCGACCTCGACCGCGGCGTCGAGCTGACGACCTATGCGACGCCGAACATCATCGGCGAGATCAAGCGTCACTTCCGCGACAAGGGCTGGTCGGTGCGCGTGCCGCGCGGCTTGCAGGAGCTGAACGTGCAGCTCTCCCGCCTCGTCGAGTCGCAGACGGTCGAGCTCGGCCGCTCGCCGACGATCCCCGAGCTCGCCAAGGCGGCGGGTGTCGAAGAGGAAGCGGCGCTCGAGGCGCTGGAGTCCGGTCGTGCGTACTCGTCGCTCTCGCTCTCGACCGGCGGGGGAGGCGGCGACGGTGACGAGGACCTCGACCCGATGGAGTCGATCGGCACGGTGGAGCACGAGTTCGAGGTGTCCGAGGACCGCGCCGTGCTCGCGCCGGGCTTCCGCGTGCTCGACGAACGCGAGCGGAAGATCCTGCAGCTGCGCTTCTTCGACGGGCTCACGCAGTCGCAGATCGCCCAGCAGGTCGGCATCTCGCAGATGCACGTCTCCCGTCTGATCCGTCGCTCGCTCGAGAAGATCCGCAGCGAGATAGCCGCGGACGAGACGAGCACGCACAGCGGCACCGGCCGCTAGCGCGATCGCCGCTACGCGGCAGAACGCAGCGCGAACCGCGGCACGCGAGCCCACGGGCGGGGGCCGGCAGCGACCACAGCCGCCACCGCGGTGATCGCGGTCGTGACGAGGATCGCATTGCGCGGTGGCCCGAGCCGATTCACGAGTGGAGCAGCTGCGACTGCACTCACCATCGTCGTCCGGATCAACGTCGACACGAGTCCGAACGCGCGACCGCGGAACTCCGGTGCGGCTTCCTGCTGCACGACGGTCAGCAAGGCAACTTCGGACGCACCCTGCACGAGGCCGATCACTCCGAGCGAGGCGATTGCAGCGCTGCCGGTCGACGCGAACGCGAGCGCGGCGAACGGGACACACGAAAGCGCCGTGGCGACGGCGAGCGTGCGCGTGCCGAGGCGCGCCGCGGCGGCGCCGATTCCGATCTCGCCGATCGCGGAGCCGAGCGCAAGTGTCGCGAGACCGAAGCCGTACCCGCCGGCGCCGAGTCCCAGGTCGGTGAGGTGGCGTGGCAGCGTCGCGTTGGTCAGGCCCGTCGCCAGCGTGACGAGTGGGAACGCAAGTGACACGGCACGGAGGTTCGGGTTCTGCAGGATGTGGCGGACGGCCGGCCACCGGCCGGACGACGTGCCCGAGCGTCTGGTCGCTGCGGTACCGGCCGCGGCGGGAACGCGAATGCGCGCGAACAGCAGCGCAGCGATCGCATAGGTCGCGAGGTCGAGCATGAGCGCTGCGGCTGCGGTGCCGCTCGAAAGCGTGATTCCGGCGGCAAGCGCGCCGCTCGCCATCGCAAGCTCCTGTCCGAGTTGAAGCAGCGCGTTACCGGTCGGTCTGCGATCCTCGGGCACGAGATCGGGCACGAGCGCGTTCATCGAGACGGCCCCGAGAGGCGCAACGAGCGCACAGAGCGCGACACACGCGTACACGATCGCTTCCGAGCCGCGCAGGACGCCGACGAGCGCACCGGAGACCGCCACGCCGCAGAGGAGCTCCGCAGCGACGAGCAGCCGCTGCCGAGGGAGGCGGTCGGCGAGGCTCCCGGCGAGCGCTCCTCCCGCGACCGGCGGTAAGAGCCGGACGATCATCAGCAGCGCGACCTGGCCCGTCGAGCCCGTCCGGCCGTAGACCCAGCCGACGAGCCCGGCCACCAGCAACCAGTCGCCGAGCACGGAGATCGACCGGCCCACGGCGAGCCGCCGGAAGGACGGCTCC
>DATEXK010000208.1:0-3101 GCA_035257065.1 Gaiellaceae bacterium
GCGAGCCTGTTCACGACGCAGAGCATCACGTCGCTGCTCGAGAAGGTCCGTCGCCAGATCGACCGGTCGCATCCTGCGCCGCCGATCTTCACGATCGGCACGAGTGGCGAGCGGGCGGTCTTCCCGTTTGCGAGCGTCCTCGGGCTCAATGTGCACCGGCAGACCGGCGTATCGACGTTCACCGACACGCCGCTGCCGGCCGCGGTGAACGCCTTCCCCGGCGCAATCGGGACGGTCGCCTACGGCAGCTTCTCGTCGCCGGACTACGAGAACGCCTCGCAAGTGATCCCCGCGGTCGGCTCCGCGTTCGGCACGCCGGCGCCGCAGGGCGCGAACACGCTCTACTTCAACCTCTGGCTGCCGTCCGGAGCCGAGCCGTCCGGCGGCTGGCCCGTCGCGATCGTCGGGCACGGCTTCACCGACTCGAAGCAGGGCTTCCCGATCACGACGGCATCGACGATGGCCCACAACGGCATCGCGACGATCGCGATCAACGTCGTCGGCCATGGCGGTGGCCCGCTGGGGACGTACACCGTGTTCCGCAGCGACGGCGCCCCGGTCACGTTCTCCGCAGGCGGGCGCGGGTTCGACCAGGATGGCAACGGCACGATCGACTCGACGGAGGGCGTCAATGCCGCTCCGCCGTTCGCCGCGGTCGGCAACCGCGACGGGCTTCGGCAGACGGTGATCGACCTCATGCAGCTCGTGCGGGAGGTCCAGGTCGGCGTCGACGTGAACGGCGACGGCGCACCGGATCTCAATCCGACGAAGATCACGTACTTCGGCCAGTCGTTCGGCGGCATCTACGGAACGACGTTCCTCGGTGTCGAGCCCGCTGTGCACGCAGGCGTCCTGAACGTTCCCGGCGGCTCGATCACGGAGATCGCGCGGCTCTCGCCGTCGTTCAGGCCGCTCGTCGGGATCGCGCTCGCGACCCGCGTGCCGTCGCTCTACAACGTGGCGCCGAACGCGACGTTCACGAACTTCAACGAGAACCTGCCGCTCAGCGGCCAGCCGATCGTCGATGACACGGTGCTGGGCGCCGATGCGATCCAGAACGTCCTCGACGACGACATCTGGGCGCAGACGCCGGCGGATCCCGTCGCCTGGGCGCCGTTCATCCGTGCGCAGCCGCTCTCCGGCTCCGCACCGAAGGCGGTGATCGTCCAATTCGCAAAGGGTGACGAGACGGTGCCGAACCCGACCGCGTCGGCGCTGATCCGCGCGGGCGGGCTCGAGGACCGGGCCACGTACTTCCGGAACGACCTCGCGTTCGCGACCATCCCGGGCTACACGGTCACGAACCCGCACACGTTCCTGAGCAACATCTCCGGCGCGTCGGGACCGCTCGCCTTCGCTGCACAGCAGCAGATCGCGACGTTCCTTGCGAGCGGCGGGGCCGTCACGATCGATCCGGACGGCGCCGGCCCGTACTTCGAGACCCCGATCGCGGGGCCACTGCCGGAAGCACTGAACTTCCTGCCGTAGGCACGAGCCGCGGGCCCGGGAGCGATCCCGGGTCCGCGGCAGGCCCACGACGAGCGATCAGGTGCCGAAGGTGGGAATCGAACCCACACTCCCCGGAGGGAACCGGATTTTGAGTCCGGCGCGTCTGCCAGTTCCGCCACTTCGGCCCGGAACCCATCGTAGTCGGGCGCCCCGGTGGGGGCATCTTGACTTTCAGAGAAAGTCCAGGGCCTATTGCAACTGGAGGGTGACCAGGAAATACTCCGTCCTTCGCTGGATCTGAGTTCCCGCGGACAAGTGCAATGGGTCATCGGAGGAGGGACTGTGAGTAGAAGGTTCTCGTTGCTGGCGTTGGCGGGTGCGGCCGTCGTGGTCGCCGCTGTCGCCGCCGGCTATTCGGGCAGCGCGCGGAGCGCGACGTCGAGCGTGACACCGCTCCCGTCGTCGTCGTGCGGCCCCGTCGTCTACAAGGGGTCCGGATCGCCGGACTTCATCGTCGCCTCGGACCTGCCGCTGCAGGGTGCGATCCGCGCCCAGACAGTGCAGATCTCGAGGGCGATCCTCTGGGCACTCGCGGACAAGGGTTGGAAGGCCGGCAAGTACAAGATCGGCTACCAGTCCTGTGACGACTCGACGGCGCAGTCCGGCGGTTGGGATTCCGGAAAGTGCGCGACGAACGCGCGACTCTACGGCGCGGACAAGTCCGTCATCGGTCTGGTCGGCACGTTCAACTCCGGTTGCGCCGAGATCGAAGTGCCGGTGATGGGACGAGCCAATCCAGGCCCGCTCGGGATGGTCAGCCCTGCGAACACGTACCCCGGTCTGACCAAGAAGTGGGCTGCCGGCGAGCCGAACAAGTACTACCCGACCAGCGTCCGCAACTACGCCCGCGTCGTGGCGACGGACGACTTCCAGGGTCCGGCTGACGCGCTCTACACGCAGTCTCTCGGGATCAAGAAGGTGTACGTGCTGAACGACCGGCAGGTCTACGGCGCCGGCGTTGCCGGGACGTACACGACCGCTGCGAAGAAGCTCGGTCTCAAGGTCGTCGGATCGACGGGCTGGGACGCGAAGGCGTCGAGCTACGAGGCTCTCGCCGAGGCGATCAAGAAGTCGGGCGCACAGGCGGTGTTCCTCGGTGGGATCGCGTGCAACAACGGCGCGAAGCTCATGCAGGACATCAAGTCCGTGAATCCGAAGATCCAGCTGCAGATGCCGGACGGGTTCAGCGACCCGGGCGCGAACGGCGCGGTCGGTAACGGTGCCTACATCAGCGTCGCCGGCGAGCCGCCGTCCGGCCTGAAGGGTGCCGGGGCTGACTTCGTCAAGAGCTTCGGCAAGCAAGTCGGCGCGACGCCGAACCCGTATGCCGCGTACGGCGCTCAGGCGATGGAGGTCATGCTGCAGGCGATCTCCGTCGGCGGTGGCCAGCGGTCGACGACGACGAAGGCCCTGTTCGGCCTGAACGTGGCGAACGGGATCCTCGGCAGCTTCACGATCGGCGCCTCGGGTGACACCAGCCTGACGCCGATCACGATCTACAAGCAGAAGGGCAAGGCGCTCGTGCCGGTCAAGACGCTCGTGCCGTCCGCGAGCCTGGTCGGGTAAGGGCACCGAACCGCTGAATCGGCAGG
>DATEXK010000209.1:0-4046 GCA_035257065.1 Gaiellaceae bacterium
GTGCGCGGAAATCACCGTCGGGCCCCCCGGCGTCGACCGGATGTCGAATGTGCCGCCGAGCAGACGGATTCGCTCCGCCATGCCGAGCAGTCCAAGACGGCCTCGGCGCGCCGACCGCACCAGAGTGCGCTCGACGTCGAAACCACGTCCGTCGTCTGTGATCGCGATTCGGACACCCCCCGAGTCCTGCGCCACGAGGACGCGAACGGATTCGGCGCCGCTGTGCACGCGCACATTGGAGAGCGACTCCTGGATCACCCGCATAATTGCGATCCGCTGCGATGCGGTCACCCGTTCCGTCAGCTGGCCTCGAATCTCCAGGGCGCACTCGATCCCGTCGCGGGTCTGCAGATTCTCTACTTCGTCGGCAAGTATCTCGGGCAGAGGCCGCTCGAACATACCGGGAGTCTGAAATGACTTGATGACCTCTCGCAAGTCAGCATCGAGGGCAAGTAGCCGTGCCTCGATGTCGTCCACCCGACCGAGAATGATCGGCTTCGTCGCTCGATCCTCGATTGTGTCACCGAGCTGCTCACGGAAGAGCCTGACCTCGCCCAGCAAGGCCATGATGTCCTGCGCAGGACCGTCGTGCATGTCGAACGTCAAACGCGAGAATCGCCGCTCGGAGGCTTGCACGACGACTCGAAGCCTCTCTTCGCTGGAAGCAAGCAGATCCGATCGCTCGAGCGCGTAGGCAATCAACGGCGCAGCCTCACGGGCGAGCGCCTGCGCGAGCTCACGACGACGTGCCGGCGCGCGAAAGACGACCGCACCAATGGGATGCCCGAAGTGTGTGAGGGCGACACCCTGGATGGTGCGATGACCTTCAGACGTCGGCGCCGAGCTGACCAGGTCTCGAGCATGCTCGCGCGTTCTGCGAGTCTCCGCATGCTGGCCCCGCGACATGACGCAGCGCACCCGGCCGCCCAGATCTCCCGTCCAGACGGAGACCGCATCGACGTCCGCGACACGCTTGAAGATCTCTGTCTGCAGTCGAATCGCTTCCTCGTGCGGCAGCTCGAGCAGACGGAAGTCCCGCAAAGCCAGTGTTCCGATGATCAACCGGGCCGCGTCCCCATCGGCGTCGAGCGCAAGAACATCGCCTAGAGCTGCTTCAACGGCACCGTCCGCCTTCATCTCTTCAGCTGGGACCGCCTCGAGTCCAACACGCATTTCGAGTGCTCCTCGTGATCGTGTGCCGTCATACGGCGACTCTGACATCCCGAACCCCTTGGCATCGAGGACAATCTAGCGTCATCCCGGAGGAGATGAGCACGTCCACGCCTGCCGACCACCGGAACAGTCCAGACCCGACTCCTCAAAGGACCCGGGGGTCCTGCACGTTCGTGGGACTTCCGCGAACCGCCAGGACGTTACGCTCACCTCCTTCCTCGGGAGGTGTGGCATCACAAGCCCAGTTACAAGTCGCCCGGTACGTGTCCTCGTTAGTTCCCACGATCGTCGATTCCTCAGACTGATGGGCTTCTTGATCGCCCGCCTCGGGCACGAGGTGGCGGTCGTGCGACGCGACGAGGACCCGAGTGCCGTCGCGGCGTCGTTCTCCGCCGCCGTCGTCGTTCTCGACGGCAGCGACTCGCTCGCCGAGACGACTGATGCGGCCGCCGCGATCGAGCGCCTCGTGCCTAGCGCCAAAGTCATCGTCGTGACAGACGCAGCGACCGCTGGAGACCACCACTTTCGCGTCATGCCGAAATGGGGTCTTTTCGACCAGCTCGGCCTCGAGATCGAGGTCGCGGCAGCGAGCGCGACCGATTCGATTCCCGCCCATCCGCGCTAGTACGGATGCTGCCGGCCTCTACCTTCGAGCCAGCCCCACCTAGCCCTTGGGACCGGGAGCGGAGACAAGACGGCTCCTAGGATCGTCGGAGTGGATCTCCGCTCCTATTACGACGATCACTGGACCGCCGCCAAAGAAGGCGAGGTCGACTATTCGCGTTTACAGCTCGTACTCGACTTCCTCTCTCCGGGCGAGCATGTCCTCGATTCAGGGTGCGGGCCCGGCTTTCTCGCCGAGCTGCTGAAGCAGAATGGGATCGACGTCGTCGGGACAGACGTCTCCAGGGTTGGTCCGGAGCGAACGCGAGCGCGGGGAGTCGAGGCGCAGCAGGTCGACCTCGACACCGAGTCGTTGCCCTTCGCCGACGGAGCATTCGACGCCGTGATCGCCAACTCGAACCTTGAACATCTGTTCTACATGCGGCGTCATGTCGGCGAGTGCGCTCGCTGCGTCCGACCAGGTGGAAAGTTCATCTGGCTTGTTCCAAATGTCGGCCATTGGCGCTACCGGCTCTGGCTGCTGGCCGGGCGGTTCCCCACTGTCGCGCACGGTCCCACCGACGACTACCACCTCCGGTATACGACGGCTTACGAAGCGAGCAAAATGATCACCGAAGCCGGTCTTGACATCGTGCGCCTGCGCGGGCACGCCGGAACCTGGTGCGGCGGCCTGTACCCGCGCGTACTCGTCAACCGCTACACGAAGCGATTCTTCGACCCCTTCTACGACGTTCTGGTCCGACTCCGGCCATCCCTTTTCGGCCGTTACCTCTGCTTCTACGCCGTTAAGGAGGCTTGATGAAGCTCGAAACACTCGCGAACCCGCGGCGCCTCAAACTGCGCGTAAAGCAGCGATCGAACATGGCGCTCAAATACGGATCGTACGAACTTGGTCTCGAGGCTGCGCCGACATTCCCCGACCGCGTGTACGTCGAGTCGACGAACGTCTGCAACCTCGATTGCATCATGTGCCCGACAGGCCTCCACATCGACACGCGCCCAAAGGGCTTCATGGAGTGGGACCTATACACGTCAATCATCGACGAGATCGCGCCGTTCGCCCATGCCGTGGTTCTCCACTCGTGGGGCGAGCCGCTCCTCCACAAACGGATCATGGAGATGATCACGTACGCAAAATCGCGCGGTCTCTGGGTGGAGACGTCGACGAATGCGACGAAGCTCACCGAAGAGGTCTCGCGGCAGCTCCTCGCCGCGGGCATCGACCGCATCTATCTGAGCATGGATGGGCTGACCAAGGAGACATACGAGAAGGTCCGAGTCGGAGGGAACTTCGAAGAGGTGCTCGGAAACATCGAGCGGTTTCTCGAGCTGAAGGACGAGCTCGGCTCATCGGTCGAAGCCGACATCCAGATCGTCCGACTGTCTGAAACCGACGCGGAAGTAGCAGCGTTTGTCGAGCGCTGGCGCAACAGCCGCGCCGACATCATCAACATCAAAGAGCTCGATACATGGGGCGATCAGATCGACGACGTCTCGGCTCTGACGGTCGACGAGGACGCTGCCGAGCACGGTGCACAGATCAATGCAGACCGAAAGCCGTGCCCGAACCTGTGGTACCACTGCCACATCCACTGGGACGGCGTGCTCGTCTCCTGCTCACGCGACTACGACGCGGTCACGCCGCTCGGCAACGTCAAGAACGGCGGCGTTCTCAAGATCTGGCACGGCGCGCGCATGCGCGCGATGCGCCGGCTGCATCTCGAAGGCAACTTCTGCGCGCACCAGTGTGTGGACTGCACGGAGTGGTCATGGTGGAAGCCGACGCCGTTCGGCGGCGGAGGTACGGGCGGCAAGGTCGACCGCGTCGAGACGGAGACGTCCGAGCACGACGACGAGAAGAGCGGTCTCAAGCGCTTACCGGTTCTGAGCTCGGACTCTTGTGGAAGCTGTGACGACTGATGGCCCAGGTGGACGAGAGACTCGAGCAGGTACGCCACGTCCGCGTCGCGTTCGTCGGACCTTCTGCCCATGACGAGCTCCCGAACGGCTTCGACCGGGTTTCGCCGGAAGATGAGGCAGACGTGTATCACGTCCGCCACGATTGTCTCCCAGCCGTTCACGACCTTCGTACGCGACATGGCAACGCCGCGGTCGTCGTCGATCTGACGGCGATCTCCGTGCACCAGTTGGATCGCAGCGCGCTCGTACTCGCTCGCGAGGCCGACGTCATCGCCGTTTCCTCTGCGCGCGACGCAACCACGCTCGAGCAGCGCGACCGGCGGCTCGCC
>DATEXK010000210.1:0-3428 GCA_035257065.1 Gaiellaceae bacterium
CGGCCGCGGCCCGAGCCGACAGATCACACCCCAGGGCACGAAGCCGGCGTTAACTCCGGTCAGACCCAAACCACGACCACCGGCAGGACCCTCTCAGCAACCGAGCTCACAGACGAACCCGGCTACTACTCGTCATCGCAGCGTTAACTCGGGTTCGCCTGCAAATCCGCGTTTTCCCGAGCGCGGACCGAGTTTACGCAACCCCACACGCTAGCTGCAACGGGTCGCTTGGCTTCCTTGAATTAGAACTCGACTTCCGATATGACCTGTTCAGCCGCGGACGGGAGATATGGCGGCGAAGAACTGCGAGTTCGTGTCGGAGCACCACGATCTCGAGCTCCTTGAACTCGCGCGAGCGCAGCCGCAGCGCCGCCACCGCAAGCGCACGCCGAAACAGCAGGTATGCAGGATCTCCTCGTACGTCGTGCTTGCCTCCTATTGGCCAACGCTTTGCTAGGCGGCGGCGAGGAATCGTTCAAGCGTCACGGCGGCAAGCCTGATGGCGCCCGTCGGCGTGAGCCGATCAAGCATCTGCCTCCAGACCCCGTTCGGTGCGGGCGTACTCGACGATCGCCCTGAAGTTCTCGAGTGGAGTTCCGCGCGGGATCTCGCAGCCGGCGCCGACGATGTACCGTGATCCCGCCTCGCGCTGGCAATTCGCGAACGCGGCGCGGATCGTGTCCGGGGTGCCGTTGAGGATCGCTCGAACGGGATCGAGATTGCCGAGCAGTAGCTGTTCGGCGCCCGCGGCGTGCCGCGCGGCCTCCATCGGCACCATTGCGTCGACGTCGACGATCTCGCAGCCGAGTTGCGCGAGCGAGGGAAGGATTACGCGGGTGTTGCCGCAGATGTGGAGGCGACAGATCGCGCCGGCCTCGTGGATCGCGTCCACGAGCCGCTGTTCGGCCGGCCGTATGAATTCGTCGTAGAAACTCGGCCCGATCAGTGACGAGGCGGCATCGCCCACGCCGATCATCGTCGCGCCAGCCTCCACCTGTGCGCGCGCGAACGCAATCCCGAGCTCGACGACAAACTCGACCAGCTCACGAACGAAGCCCGGGTCGTCGTAGAAGTCGATCATCAATCGATTGATCCCGCGCAGGTCGGCCGCCTCGGCGCACGGCCCCTCAACCCAGCCCTCGACTAAGAGCTGGTCGCCGACCGCCTCGGCGAGCTCGCGCACCGCGAGCAGTCGATTGCTCATCCGCGGCCCCGAATTCGGATCGGGGGCACGCAGCGATCCAAGCGTCGACTTGTCGGTCAAGATCGCGCCCTCTTCGAGGGGGGCCGGCGGCTCGTTATCGTAGTAGACAATCTCCCCGCCGCAGTCCGACGCCTCGCAGCAGGGATCGGAGATCACGCTGACGTGATCAAGCCCGAACTCCCCCGCGATCTTGAGCTGCGCAGCTGACTGCACACGGTAGTCGGTTGCGTAATCGAGGTAGCTGGAACCAGCGAGGTCGCTCGCGAACATCATCGTGATTGGCATACACGGAAGACAATCCGTCGCCAAGCCCCGAACCCGGGCAAGAATACGCTCGCGGCCAGTCATTCAGTATCCGATCGCAACCCTTTGTCGATTACTGAGAGGGCGATGTCGCGCAGCGAGCTAGAGGCGTATGGGAGAACGTGGAGCCGCCTCCGTTTTACGCAGACGTCACGGGTAGTAGAGGAAGGCCAACCCGACGGGTAGGCGTTAGTGTTGCCGACGGTCAGACCGGAGTTGAAGCAGTCCTCCGACCTCGGCGAGAGGTTGGCAGCGAAGAGAGGCGCTGCGGCGGTAAGGACAGACTTCTCGGTCATGTGACCTTCTCCCGTCGTGGGACAATCGTGGGATCGGCGAGAAGTGCGTCGAGGGCAAGCTCGGCGGCTCCGAGCAGTGACGCATCTGGGATGAAGGATGCGCGCATGGTCACGTTCCTCAGAGGCGCTCATCCTCTATCTGCCTACCGTCGCAGCGACGCGTACGGCTCCTCGCTCGCCATGTCCACGATCTCGTAGCCGGTGTCCGTGCCGATTGACGGGCCGATCACGATCTGGACGACGGCGGGCTCGTCGCCGACGGTGATCGACGCGTGCACGACGCCGGCCTCGATGAACACCGAGTCGCCCGGCCCGAGGATCTCGGAGTCCTGCTCGAGGTACTGCTCGAGCCGGCCGGAGCGGACGACGATCATCTCGTCCTGCACGGGGTGCTTGTGGAAGTCGTGCCGCTGCCCCGGCCAGATGGAGACGTCCATGACGACGAAGTTCTTCGCGCCGGTGTTGCCGGGCCCGCACCGCCAGCCGATCACACCCCAGTCGAACGTGTCCTGGAGAACGTCGCCGGCTTTCACGAACCTGCTCATGACTGCACCCCCGCCTCGACGCCGAGCCCGATCGCCTTGAAGCGGCGCATGTTCTCGGTCATCGCCGTCTCGGTCGGCAGGCGCTCCATCGACGAGGCGCCGAAGAAGCCGACGACGCCGTGGGTGCGCGCGAGCACGTATTCCGCGTCGGCCGGTTCGGAGATCGGCCCGCCGTGGCAGAGGCAGAGCACCTCCGGGTTCACGCCGGCAGCCGCGTCGTGCATGGCCTGGACGAGCTCGACGGACTCGTCGAGCGTCTTCGCCGTCTCCGCGCCGATCGCGCCGCCGGTCGTCAGTCCCATGTGGGGAACGATCACGTCCGCGCCGGCCTCCGCCATCGCGCGTGCCTGCTCGACGTCGAAGACGTACGGGCAGGTCAGGAGGTCGAGCTCGTGTGCCTGCCGGATCATCTCGACCTCGAGGGCGTAGCTCATCCCCGTCTCCTCGAGGTTCTGCCGGAACGTGCCGTCGATCAGGCCGACGGTGGGGAAGTTCTGCACGCCCGAAAAGCCCAGCTCCTTCAGCTGGCGCAGGAAGACCGGCATCAGCCGGAACGGATCGGTGCCGCAGACGCCGGCGAGCACCGGCGTCTCCCGCACGATCGGGAGCACCTCGGCCGCCATCTCGACGACGATGGCGTTCGCGTCACCGTACGGGAGCAGCCCGGCGAGCGAGCCGCGGCCGGCCATCCGGTAGCGGCCGGAGTTGTAGATGATGATCAGGTCGCAGCCGCCGGCCTCGGCGCACTTCGCCGACAGTCCGGTGCCCGCGCCGGCGCCGATGATCGGCCTGCCGGCGGCGGCCTGCGCGTGCAGCTGCTCGAGCGCTTGCTTGCGCGTCATGTGTCCTCTCTCTCCTCGCCCGGCTCTCGCACGAGCTCGTGCAGCCGGTCTGCCATCGCCTCGGCGAAGGCCGGGTCGTTGATGTCCAGGTCGAGCTCGTGCACCTCGACCGCGTCCGACAGGGTCTCGCGCAGTCCCGCGCGCAACGCCTCGTCCGCGGCGGGGTCGTGGAACGGCCCGCCCTCCACCGCGATCATCGAGACGCCGCGCAGCGGCACGAACAGCGCGACCGGGCCGC
>DATEXK010000211.1:0-6811 GCA_035257065.1 Gaiellaceae bacterium
GCTACGCCAGGCCTTCGAGGGCACCGTCTTCCACGCACTCGGCCTCCCCGAAAACGCCGAACCAGCCCGCGCCCGCGGCACCGGCCTCACCGACCGCGAGCTCGGCATCCTCAAAGCCGTCGCCCGCGGCCTCTCCAACCAGGCAATCGGCAAAGAGCTCTGGGTCACCGAACAAACCGTCAAATTCCACCTCACCAACATCTACCGCAAGCTCGGCGTCGCCAACCGCACCGAGGCAGCCCGCTACGCGTACCAGCACGCTCTGGTCGAGAGCCCTGCGCTTGAGCTAGCCTAGGAGCGCGATGCACTCTGCCGCACGGGACGTTCGCCGATCTACCGAGCGGGGAGACCGCTGCCAGGTGTGCGGGTCGGAGATTCAGAGGCGCATCTTTCGCATCGTCGTGCCGCATTGGCAAGGAACGTTCGACTGTGTGGAGTGCGCCCTCACCGTCGCCGATCGCGGTGCGTCCGGTGCGGGGCCGCTGAGCCAGGCAGAGGAGCTCGCGGCCGAGCTCTTCGCCGAACGACTTGCGGGCGAAAGCACGAGGCACGGAAGCGAGAGTCTCCAGATCGAGCTGAACCGCCTCACCGCCCAGCTCGAGGCGGAGCGCCGGAGGACGCGCGACCTCGAGCAAGAGCGGGACGCGCTCGCGAGCCAACTCGGGCGGCCGGCGGGAAGCGACACGCCGCCCCTGGCCTGCTGACCGAACGAAGAACGAAAGGTCACGCCGGCCCGGAGATTGTTGAACACGGACCGACGGTCTGAGCGCCGCTCCCTCCGCACCTGCGTGCGGGCGGCGCCCGAGGCGGCCTCCGGCGCCTACACCCAAACGGCGGAACCTGGCCACGACATTACGGTAGTCATCGGCGCACGTGGGGTGGCCCTACCCGGCGCCCCCGCTGGAAGCGCTAGCCATATCTCGACCTTCAACGGTGTGCTCGCAGTCGAGCGGGAACAAGAATGCACGCGACATGCGTCTCTCTGCGGCTAGCTAGGGCCTGCCAACAATGCTTACATCCACACTGACACTCACGAACTGGGTTGTCGTCGCCCTCGCGGCATGCGCCTTCGTCACCACGGCATCGGCGGTCGTATTCGTCCTGCGATCGGCTTCGAACCCGACGCCTCCAGGAGCCGAAGGGGCCGACCTGCGATACATCCTCGACACCGTCAGGCGCAGCGAGCACGAGAAAGAGGTGATGGCCAACTCGCTCCAGGTCGCTCACGAGACCGTCGCACGACGCAAGCAGCTCGAGGAAATCGGCGCGAAGCTCGATCTGGATGTCGTACTCGAGCGAGCGTTCGAAGCCGCCCGCGACGTGCTGAGAGTCGACGCTGCGGCGATCTCCCTCCTGCAACCGCGCGGCGAGCCGGTCGTTGCCACGTTCGGCCTCGTCGACCTTGCCGAGCAGCATCTCCCGATGCACGAGCCTTTGGGCGGCAGCACCGCCCTCGCAACGACGTACGACCACGTCGGTCGGCTTGGAACGCCTGGAACTGAGGCTATCCGAGCGGGCCTCACGCTCAACCTGCTCGACGATGACGAGATCCCGCTCGGTCTGCTGTCGCTCTACTGGCGGGTGAACCGGCCTGGCCTTCAGACCGAGGATGTCGAATTGGCGGAAGAGCTCGCGCGTGCGATTGCACCGCCAATCGCCAATGGAATGCGGTACCGAAAGGCTGCAAAGAGAGCAGACATCGATGGGCTGACGCAGCTCCGACACAACACCGCGTTTCGCGAGGCCCTCGCCGCCGAGGTGGCCAGGGCCCGCCGCTACGACCGTAAAGTCGCGCTTCTCGTTTTCGACGTGGACGACTTCAAGGGCATCAACGATCGGTCCGGGCATCTTGCAGGGGATACGGTTCTTGCGGAGCTCGGCGCCCGACTGACCGCGCTCGTTCGCTTGGCCGACGTCCCCTGCCGGATCGGTGGCGACGAATTCGCCGTGATCCTCCCCGAGTCCGCCACGGTTGATGCACTGAGCCTCTTCGAACGCCTTCAGGCAAGCGCCCGCGAAGACGACTCGTTCGCGGGTGCGTCGCTCTCATTCTCCGGCGGTGTGGCAGAGCTCCGGCCCGGCGAGGACGAGGAGCCGTTCTTCCGCCGCGCAGACCACGCGCTCCTCGAGGCGAAGGCACAGGGCAAGAACCGGGCATTCGTCGCCGACGGCCCCCGTGCTCCCTCCGCCGCTACCTCCACCTACGGGCAGGCGATCGAAACCTAGACGTCCGCCAACGGGAACCAGCGCTTTCGTGCGTGTTTCCGGCAGCCTCCTCTCCTTAGCTTGAGCAAGGACGATGGAGACTGCAAGCATCCCAGCCACGCGCCTCGCAGAGCCAAAGTCGGGCGCGGCCGTCGGCGCCTCCGCCGACGCGATGCTCGCCGAACATCTTGTCCTATACGAAGGTGTCCTGGACGCAGTCGACGACCGTACGCTCGAGATCCTGCGGCGGCGGCGGCTGCGCGGCTGGAGCCGTCGCCGCGGCTGGCTGGTGCGACGCCTGCTTCTCGCCTCGGACGTCTGCGGACTCATGCTCGCCTTCGCACTGGCCCGGCCGTTCCCAAACCTGCCGCTCGGAATCCAGGCCCTGATCCTCGTTGCATCGCTTCCCGCGTGGGTGGTCGCAGCGAAGGTATTCGGTCTTTACGACGGCGACGACGTCCGCACCGATCACTCGACGGTGGACGACCTCGTCGGCGTATTCGAGCTGACGACGACCGGCGCGTGGGCGTTCCTCGCTGTGCCCTCGATCCTCGGGCTTCCGGGGCCGGCGTCGGCCCATGCAGTGATCTTCTGGTTCCTTGCCATAGCGCTGCTCGTCGTTGGGCGCGTCGCAGTGCGGGCCGGCGTCCGACACCGCCTGATGTACCTCCAGAACACGATCATCGTCGGCGCCGGTGACGTCGGCCAGCTCGTTGCACGCAAGTTCCTGCATCACGCGGAGTATGGAATCAACCTGATCGGCTTCGTCGACGACGCGCCGCGGGATCGCCGTCCTGGCCTCGAGCACCTCGCAGTGCTGGGCCCTCTCGAGCGCCTGCCGCAACTCGTGCGTCAACTCGACGTCGAGCGCGTCGTCATCGCTTTCTCCCTCGACCATCACGAGCGCATCCTGTCGATCGTGCGGCGGCTCCGATCGCAGAACGTGCAGATCGACATCGTTCCGAGAACGTTCGAGCTCATCGGACCGAGCGTCCGCGTGCACACTGTTGAAGGGCTGCCGCTCTTGGGGCTCCCGCCGGTGAGGCTCGCGCGCTCGTCGCGCCTCGTCAAGCGTGCGATCGACGTTGCAGTCGCGACCACAGGCTTGATACTCGTCGCGCCGTTCTTCGCCGTGGTCGCCCTGCTGATCCGGCGTGACTCTCCTGGGCCGATCTTCTTCCGTCAAACACGACTCGGGATCAATCAGCGGCCATTCACCATGCTCAAGTTCAGGTCGATGCGAAATGGAACTTCCGATGCGGAACATCGGAGCTACATCGAGGCGACATCGAAGCCCAACGCAAATCTGGCGACTGACGGGCTGTACAAGCTCGACCGCGTCGACTCCATCACACGGGTCGGAAGGTGGCTGCGACAAACGAGCCTCGACGAGTTGCCGCAGCTGCTCAACGTCTTGCGCGGAGATATGTCTCTCGTGGGGCCACGGCCGTGCCTTCCGTACGAGATCGAGCACTTCGACATCCATCACTTCGATCGCTTCCTCGTACCCGCCGGCATCACCGGTCTCTGGCAGGTGACGGCGCGGGCACACGCCACCTTTGTCGAGGCGCTGGACATGGATGTCGCCTACGCCCGCGGCTGGTCGCTCGGTCTCGACGTCGCGCTTGCGCTCCGCACCGTTCGTCAGCTTGTCGTCGGAAAGTCCACGACATGACACAGCAGTTGGATCCCTCCCGCCGGACACGGATGGCCGTCGTCGGCCTCGGCTACTGGGGGCCAAACCTCGTCCGCAATGTCAACGAACTGGCGAATGCCGAGCTCGCGATGGTCTGCGATTCGCGCAGGCCCTCGCTCGAGAAGATCGCGCGGCGCTACCCCGGCGTCGCAACGACCGACGACTTCCACGACGTGATCGCGGATCCCACCATTGACGCAATTCTTCTCGCGACCCCGGTATCGACCCACCATACGCTCGCCCAACGCGCGCTTCGCGCAGGGAAGCACGTCTTCGTCGAGAAGCCTCTTGCCGGCTCTGCGGAGGAAGCCGCAACGCTTCTCAGGCTCGCTGAAGAGAACAGCTGCGTGCTGATGGTGGGGCATACGTTCCTGTATAGCCCCGCCGTGAACGCCGTCCGAGACCTGATCCAGGAGGGCGCAGTCGGCGACATCTACTTCATTTCGATGAGCCGCGTGAACCTGGGGATCCACCAGACCGACGTGAGCGTCGTCTGGGATCTGGGGCCACACGACTTCTCGATTCTCCGATACTGGCTCGACGAGAATCCGATCGCCGTCTCGGCCGCGAGCAGAGGCTGTGTCATCCCCGGCAAGCCGGACGTGGCGTTCATCAATCTCGAGTTTCCGTCAGGCGTGATCGCACACGTGGAACTCTCGTGGCTCGCTCCGAGCAAGCTGCGGCGCACGACCATCGTCGGATCGTCACAGATGATCGTGTACGACGACACCAGCTCCGAGCCGGTGCGGGTGTTCGATTCGGGTGTCGTCTTTCCCGACCCCGGTAGCTTCGGCGAATATCAGCTCAGCTACCGCACCGGGTCCATCGTCTCTCCCAGAATCGACGCGAGCGAGCCTCTCTTTCTCGAGATGCAGGACTTCTGCACAGCGATCCAGACAGGCCGCTCACCCCGATCGTCTGGGCAGATCGGCTTCGACGTGGTCCGGGTGATCGAGGCTGTGCACGCGTCGCTCGACGCCGGCGGCGGCCGGATCGCCGTCGCAGCCGACAGCGCTCTCAGCGTTGCCTGACGCGACCGCTTCGCCGAAGCGCGCTCCGGTCTTGCACGAACGCGTCCTGGGCGGCGCCCGCGCGGCGGTCGGACGCGGAAGAGGCTACGAGGCACAACCCATCGGCGAACGCTTCACCGAAGCGCCGCTCAATGGATACTTCATCGACTTCCGTGCCAAGACCACCGCCGGAACCGCGGCGGCTCCCACAAGCCTCAGCCCTGCAGCTCTCGCTCAACTCGCACTCGGCTGGTGGGAGCGAGTGATCGCCGGCGAGCCCAACCTTCTCCCTCGCTTCCTCGAGACGGCGGAGCTCCTCAGGCGTACGGCAGAGAGCACCCCGCAGGGGGCGCTCTGGCCGTATGACGCCGACCTCCCGAAGTACGGCGTACGGGCACCGTGGTACTCGGCGATGGCCCAGGGGCAGATCGCCTCGGTATTCGCGCGGGTAGCCGCGTCGACGAGCGACGCAGCGGATGCGGAGCTTGCAATCGCCGCGATCCAGCCGCTGCTGCGCCCGTCCCAGCTGTTCTTGGTCGCCCGAACTGCCGAAGGCCCGGTGCTCGAGGAGGCGCCCAGCGATCGTCCTTCCCGGATCCTGAACGGCTGGATCTACGCACTCGTGGGTCTGCAGGAAGTTGGTGAAGGGCTGAACGACGTGGCCGCCGCGCAAGCTTTCGAAGACGGCATCGCCACCCTCGAGCGTGCCCTCCCCCTCTACGACGTCGGCTGGTGGTCGCGGTACAGCCTCTATCCCCACCGATTCGTGGACCTGGCGAAGCCGTTCTACCACCGCCTGCACATCGCTCAGCTCGACGCGTTGCACCGCCTGACCGGCGTCGATGCATTCGCAGAGACATCGGTTCGGTGGGCCGCATACGACCGGTTGCCTCCTCGGTCGCGGGCCCTGGCGCAAAAGGCGATCTTTCGACTCTTCCGCGGGACGCCCGAGTGAACATCCTCGTGGTGACGAACATGTGGCCGACGCCCGAGGAGCCCAGCTTCGGCTGCTTCGTCGCCGAACAGGTCGAGGACGTTCGCGGCCTCGGGCTCCACGTCGACGTGATCTCCTTCGATGGCCGTCGCCACCGTCGAAACTATGTTCAAGCTGCACGAGCAGTGCGGGATGCTGTCCGTCGCCATCCGGTCTCGGTCGTCCACGCGCACTATGGGCTGACCGGCGCCGTCGCCGTCACGCAGAGATCGGTGCCGGTCATCACGACTTTCCACGGCAGCGACACCGGCTATGTGCCCTGGCAAGCACGCGTATCGCGTCTCGTCGCGGCGCGAACGACGCCGCTCTTCGTCAGCCGTGCAGGTGCCGAGGCGCTGGGATACCCCGGCGCCGCCGTGCTGCCGGCTCCGGTCGATGTCGATCGCTTCGTCCCGATCGATCGGGCCGAGGCGCGTGGCCTGCTCGGCTGGAACCCCGACGCGCAATACGCGATGTTTCCCGGGGCACGAACGAATCGACGCAAGCGTCCCGATCTCTTCGATGCTGCCGTTGCGGAAGCGCGGCGCAGCGTCCCTCATCTCGAGACGGCCGCACTCGAGGGTCTGTCACGCGATCAGGTTGTGCTTGCGCTCAATGCTGCCGACGTCACGGTCATGGTCTCCGACTGGGAGGGATCGCCGGTGACCGTCAGAGAATCTCTCGCCTGCATGACGCCGGTCGTCTCCGTGGAAGTAGGCGACGTCCGAGAGGTCATCGCCGGCCTCCCGACCTGCGCCCTTGCCGGACGCGACGCGTCCGAGCTCGGCGCAGCAATCGCAAAGGCGGTGACGCAGCCACGCGAGCCCAACCTGCGCGATCGAGCAGCCGAGACCTCTCGACCTCGGGTCGCCGAGCAGTTGGTGGCGCTGTACGAGCAGGTCGAGTGCGCAACCTGATGCGCGAACG